>CAMMAC010000004.1 GCA_946493085.1 uncultured Clostridiaceae bacterium | reverse complement strand
AATCTTACAATAGACGTTAGTTTTACAAACTATATTTTACTTTTACAATTCACCAGTTTTTTAGTCTAATTTCGTTCCGCAGTTACTACAGAATTTTGCTCCTTCTTCATAAGTTTCTCCACATTTTGGGCATTTTCTTTCTTGTGGCTTTGGTTTGCCGCAGTTTGGACAAAACATTCCTTGATTATTTTTATTTCCACATTCGCAATTCCATCCAGTTTGCGTTTCTACTTTTTGTTCTGCATTTGCTTTATTCGTAAATTCTGTTTGCTCTGTTGTACTTGCCCTATTACTTAGGTCCATTCTACTATTTTCTGTATTTTGCCATGCACCTGCACCCACGTTGGTATTTCCTGTTGCCATATTTACCATACCTAATCCCATAAATCCATTCATACTACCACTTGTATTTTGGGCAGCACTTTTAATTGCTTCCGAATAAGCTCCTACCATTCTTCCTTGTTGCATATAACTATTAGAACTTAATTCGTAATCATCTATTTTTTGTTTAGACTCTTCGTCCAAAGTAACAGATTCTACTGCAAATCCATCTATCTGGATTCCTCTTTTTCTCATTGGCTCATCAAAGATTTCTTGGTCCATAATTTCTTTGATTTCATCTGTTTGGCTTGGCATTTCTAAAACAGGTACTTTATGCTTTTCTGTTCCTAATTCATTTACTATGTTTTGGAATACTGCCATTACCTCTGTTCTACATTGCTCTACTAATTTATCTTTTCTATATTCTTCTGCTACTCCTGCTACATTTTGCATAAATAGAGCTGGATTGATAATACGAAATGTATATTTTCCATAACACTTTATTTGTACTCTAAGTGGCACTATGGTATTTGTCATTTGGTTTGGTATTGGATGTGACCAATCTTGAAAAGGGATTGGTGAAGCTGTACCAAATTTATTGTCTATTATTTCTTTTATATTAAAGAAAAATACGGCTTGTTCTTTTGCACTAGCTCCATCATAGGTAAATCTCTCCCACATTTCTTTAAATGTTTTTCCAAATTGACCTGCAAAGAAGGATGGTGTAGAAGAAGTATCAAATACATACACTCCTTCTTCTGCTGTTGCATCAATCACTCTTCCATTATCATAAACAATGGCGCATTGTCCTGGTGCTACAATAATGGTACTTTTATTAGAAATGACGCCTTGTGGTGTTGTTATTTTTTTCATTAAAATTTCGTTTCCTAAATCTTCGCAACGAATAGCCTCCTTCCATTGGTCATGTAAGGTACTACCTATTGCATTTTTGGCTGCTTTAATCAATCCCATCTTTTTTCCTCCTCTTTTTTAATATCTTTTTAACGGTTCTAAATTGGCAAGAACCCAACCATAATCGTCTGTGGTAATTACACTTCCGCAATACTCACATTTTCCAGAAGAAGTAATTTGAGTTGGTGCTCCACAATTTGGACAATTCGTTGTTTTTACCTCTATATCCCCCTCTGGAGTAAGTGTTCCTCTTTTCCTTTCGAAAGTTAACTTATATAAATTGTTTCTATCTTCTGTTTTATTTCCTTCCAACACTTCTTTTGTAGTAGCATCTATAATATAATCTTTCATAATAGCTCTTAGTGCAATTTCTAGAATATCTTTTTCTCCATCTTGTCTGAAAGAATATAGGTAAGCAAACTGTACAGAAATTCTATCCACTACATTAATACGATTCGTATCTATGTACCCTTGCACTTGATTAGCATGTTGTTCAAATAGAGCTTCTGTTTCATAAGGTCTCATTGGTTCCCAATCTCTATCTGTCCATGCATTTTGTAATTTTACAAATAAATCTTTACTCCAAGCGGTCATTTTTTCTTCGGAGAAATTTGGATCTATTTGCCTAATTTGTGCAGCCCATTTTTTGGAATCTTCAGGACTTACTCCATTTTGATAATCTACCGGTCTTCTTGGTATATGTCGTGGCATAGAAGGTCTTCTATTTTTTCTCTTCTTTATGCTATAAATAACAATTGCTGCTAATATAATCAATCCTATCCACGCATTATCTCCTAAGAAAATAAATCCTCCTAGGCTTCCTGATGAATAGTCACTGTCCCAATCACTATCCCAGCTACTACTTCCCCAGTCACTTGAACTCCAATCACTACTGGAAGAACTACCACTATCATATCTATCAAAACTTCCTACATCTGCCTTTGAATTAGTAGCAATTCCTAAAATTACTCCTATTAGGAGAATAAAATAAATTATCTTAATTTTACTTTTTTTCATATTTTTCTACCTTTTTCTTTCTAATCTACTTTTATTATACAAATATTTTTTGAATTACACAATGTTTTTTGCGATTATTTTTTCACGTTTTCAAAACGACTTTTACAATTTAGCTATCTAACTAATCTTTATCCAATTATTTACTTAGAAAATATTTTTCTTTCCTTAATGATGTTTTTAATTACTTCTTTTTAAAAAGCAATATTTCGCGATAAGATTGGCAGAAAAACAAAAAAGTATATTGTAATAAACATAATGTCGTGATACAATTGGAATTGTAACTTGTAAAAAATCCAAAATAAAATTTTAAGGAGGAAAAGTTATGAATAATAATGTAAGTATTAAGGAGTTTTGCGAAGAAATGCGGAAAGATAAGGTAGCAGTGGAGTTGGCAGAACAATATCTAATGTTAGCAATCCAGAAAAATCATATAGGATTTGTTAATCTGTTTTTACCTATGATACAGAACAATGATGTTCTTGATTCTGCATTGCGCGAGGCTGCTGAGAGCGATTCCAAAGATGTAGTAGAACTTCTACTCAAAGCAGGTGCAGATGTGCATGCAAGTAACGACCGTGCACTGGACTGGGCAGCTAAAAACGGTCACAAAGATGTAGTAGAACTTCTACTCAAAGCAGGTACAAATGTGTGTGCATGCAACGAAAGTGCACTGTACTGGGCAGCTAAAAACGGTCACAAAGATGTAGTAGATCTTCTACTCAAAGCAGGTGTAAATGTGCATACATGCAATGACCTCGCACTGACCTATGCAGCTGATAACGGACACAAGGATGTAGTAGATCTTCTACTCAAAGCAGGTGCGAATGTGCATGCATGCAACGAAAGTGCACTGTACTGGGCAGCTAGAAACGGCCACAAAGATGTAGTAGATCTTCTACTCAAAGCAGGTGCGGATGTGCATGTAAGCAATGACTACGCACTGCCCTGGGCAGCTGGGAACGGACACAAGGATGTAGTAGATCTTCTACTCAAAGCAGGTGCAGATGTGCATGCAAGTAACGACCGTGCACTGGACTGGGCAGCTAAAAACGGTCACAAAGATGTAGTAGATCTTCTACTCAAAGCAGGTGCAAATGAATATGTACTGAATGCTTGGTATACTCAATTGAATATGTACTGAATGCTTGGTATACTTAATAACTTATTTTATTATTTATAGGGATATGTAAGTTTTACATATCCCTGTTTCATTTTCTTCTCTTATTTTGAACTTTAAGGAACGTCCCTAAAGTTCAAAGTTTATTTTTTCTGTCTTTCAAATTCTATAATAACTTTGAATAAATCTCCATCTAAATAGATTTCAAACCTTCCTCCTTGTAGGTTGGTTAAGCTTTCTGCAATAGAAAGTCCAAGACCGCTTCCTTCTGTATTTCTAGAAGCTTCACCTCTTACAAATCTTTGCTTTAGTTCTTCTGCTGATATATTTAACTTTTCTTTGGAAATGTTCTTCATTTGTATTTGTACTTTTCCCTCTACTAAAAATACATCAATATAAACTCTGGAAGATTCTAATGCGTATTTTACAATATTTCCATATAAATTTTCTAATACACGGTATAGATATCTGCTATCTGCTTTAATTAAACAATCTTCTTTTGGCATATAAGTATTTAGCTCTAGGTGTTTTTCTTCTAATTTATCTTCAAATTCGCCAGATACTTGTTTCATTAGTTCTTTTACGTCTAAGATTTCCATGTTCAATTTTATATTGCCAGAGGATGCTTTAGAGGCTTCTACCAAATCCTCTGTTAACCTTTTTAATCTTTGTGATTTATTATCTAATACTTCTAGATATTCTTTTGCTTTTTCACTTGGCATTTCTTCTTTTTTTAGCAAGTCTACGTAGTTAATAATAGATGTCAGTGGTGTTTTGATATCATGAGATACATTGGTAATTAATTCTGTTTTCATTCTTTCACTTTTCAAACTTTTTTCTACTGCACTTGAAAAACCTTTTGCAATATCATTCACATAAGTTGCCATCTGTTTGAATTCTTTATCTAATTTTTGAGTATCCAGAACAACTTCTTCTTTTCCTTCATAAATATCTTTTAGTGCTTGCTCTATTACCTTTATTTGTTTCATATATTGGGCAATTTTATAAAAACAAAATCCCCAAAAAACTGGTAACAATATTATCCAGAATCCATCATGGAAGAATAGGACGATAAGGAAACTAATTAAAATAATTCCCACATAAACAATGGCTACCTTGCTCATGATAGAAGTATTAGAGAAAATAAGGTTTTTCATATTTCTTTTTATCCAGCGATAAATTTTGGCAATCCATAATTCTCTAAATAGTGTTTTCGCTTTTAATCTTTTTATCGTGGTAGTTGCTAAAGTTGCTAAGATGGCATAACCAACAAAATAGCTAATAATACTAAGCGATAAAAATACCATATTTAAACTTGTACTTGTCACTGCATTGGCCACTACCATTACTATTCCTAAAAGGAAAAATGCAATGATACATACTAATTCATAAGAAATTTTATCTAAGGAATTTAAATAAATTCCTTCTACTCCTTTTTTATGACCTATAGACCAAATTAAGTACGTAACAATTAAGATAAGTAATACACTTGTAATTGGTATAGCATACATTGGAACCTCTTTTAGTCCAATCATGGTGTCATAAAGTGTTTTTTCTAAATAGTAACCATTTCCTACTTCTACCTGTTCTTCGTCAAAATCAATGTAGAATTCTACTCCCAATTGCTTTAATTGCTCTAATTGGTCTAATCCATAATCATAACGTATATTATATTCGTTAATTTTTTCTATGTCGGTTTGTATAGTCTCACCTTCATAATACCAGTAGTATTTTCCTTGTTTTATATTTTCTATTTCTTGTGCATAATCATCCGTTTTTATATTGGTAAATAACATTTGGTTTTGTCTATCTACAATAATAAAACGAAAATATTGATAAAATCCACTATAGTAATCTGGTGATTGGTAATAAATTTCTTCCTCTCCATCTTGTATTAAAGAATAACTCGTATCACTCACTTGAAAAGGAATATCTCCATATATGTTCTCTAGGCTATAATAAATGCTGCGGATTCTTCCATAGTAATTATCTGCAAAATTAGTAGTTTGATAGTAATCATTTACTGTCATATCATAAGTATTTTCATTTTGAAAAGATAAATAAACACTACTAAGCAATAATATTAAAAATAAGATAGGTGCTAATACATAGCATAATACTTTTAAACCAGCAGATTGTTTTAATTTTTCCACGTTTTCTCCTTTCTCTATTCTTCTATTTTTTCTATTTTATATCCAATTCCCCAAATGACTTTTAGATATTTTGGCTCTTTTGGGTTAATTTCTATTTTTTCTCGAATGTGCCTTATATGTACAGCAATTAAATTCTCGGCTCCATAAGCTTCGTCTTCCCATACATTTTCATAAATTTGTTCTATTGAATATACTTTTCCTTTGTTTTTTAATAAGAACTTTAGAATATTATACTCTGTAGGGGTTAGCTTTACTTCTTTTCCCTCTACTGTTACTTGTTTTGTGCTGTCATCTACTACTAACTGTCCACTTTTGTAAATATATTCTTGTTCTTCTCCCTTTTTACTTAAAGAACCCAAGGAAGTGTACCTTCTAATTTGGGAATTCACTCTTGCAATTAACTCCAGTGGATTAAAAGGTTTTGTAACATAATCATCTGCTCCTGTATTTAAGCCTTCTATTTTATCATAATCTTCTGATTTTGCAGAAAGCATAATAATAGGAATTCCCTTCTCTTTTCTTACCTCTTTGGCTACTTGCATACCATCCATTTCCGGCATCATAATATCCAGTATTAGCAAATGAATTTCTTTTTCTTTAATAATTTGCATCGCTTGCTTTCCATTATAAGCTTTTTCTATTTCATATCCTTCTCTACTCAAATAAATTTCAATTGCTTTTACAATTTCTTTATCATCATCACATATTAAAATACGGTACATTTCTTTTGCCCCTTTCTTAGACATTTTCTAGTATAGCACAGTTTTCTTAAGAACCAAGTATAAATTTTATTAACATTTTATGAATGTGAATATCTGTCAAACAGGTCTACCCCTTTTGGCATTACATCAAAGGGAAAAGCCCTGAACTTTAAGGAACATCCCTATTGTTCAAAGCTTTTATTTTTCTACTGCGGTAGTCTATATATTCATCTAAAGACACTTTTATAATAGCGCTTATTGGAACAGATAAGAAAATTCCTAACATTCCAAAGTAAGCACCTCCCACTGTTACTGCGAATATGACTAACAATGGATTTATTTTTAAGGAGTTTCCTACTATTTTTGGGTTGATAATATTGGCATCCACTTGTTGTAAGATGATAACTACTATTAGCATCCAAATGGTTTGTTCTATTCCTCCTGTGAAGAAGGTAATGATTCCTGCTATGATAACTGCTATAATAGCTCCAATATATGGTATCATATTGAATAGTCCTATCATAAATCCTAATAATGGTGCGTATTTTATGCCCATAATACTCATAGCAATAGAGGTAAGTATTCCTACAACAATAGCATCTATAAATTGCCCTGCTAAAAATTTGAAGAATATTTGATTAGAACGATTAAAATATTTATCCATATTTCTATAAACTTGTGGTTTAAAGGTTACCCCTGCTAATTTTTTAAAGAATTGTATAATACTTCTTCTACTAATTAATAAATATATAGAAACAATAATCGCTACAAAGGTATTTACAATGCCATTTGCAAAGCTAACTGCTCCCTGCAAATATTGTGTTAATGCTTCTACATTTAAAATTTCTTTGATATCTATGTTTTGAATAGCATTCATAATTCCTGTCATGATATCTGTTTTAAAGAAGTTATCCTCTGGCAAATTGTTGATTACGCCAATTGCCATGTCATAATAGGTATGGAAGTTATTGGCTAAATCTATAACACTATCTATAATTGGTGGAATAATCCATGTAAATAACAATATAATTAACAACAAAGTGATAAGATATACTGTAACCACACTAAATGTTCTTGCTTTTTTACGAATCCATTTATTTTTTGTTTTTTTATAGAACTCTTCCACTTTTCTACATGGCAGATATAAGATATAAGCAATTAAAAGTCCTATAAAGAATGGTGCTAGCACTTGAAATAGCGTACCAATCCAGTCTGTAATTTCTCCAAAATTATCAAATATTTTGTACACAAAAATGACAGCTACGGCAAAAGTAAACCAATACAGCCATTTTGTCCATGTTCTAGGCTTTTTTTCCAATTTTCTTCTCTCCTTATTCTTTCTTATTTTTTAAAGATTTTCTATTTCTATACCAACTGGGCAATGGTCACTCCCCATTACCTCTGCATAGATTTTACTATCTTTTATTTTGCTTTCTAATCGTTTGGATACAATAAAATAATCGATTCTCCATCCTACATTTTTTTCTCTTGCATGGAACATATAAGACCACCAAGTATAAGCATCTGTTTTTTCTGGGTATAAATAGCGGAATGTATCTGTAAATCCAGAGGATAGCAATGCCGTCATTTTATTTCTTTCTTCATCGGTAAATCCTGCACTATGATGATTGGTATTTGGATTTTTTAAGTCTATCTCCTCATGTGCCACATTAAAATCTCCACAATAAATGACTGGTTTTTTCTTATCTAAATTTATCAGATATTCTCGAATAGCATCTTCCCAAACCATACGATAGTCTAATCTCTCTAATTCTCTTTTGGAATTTGGTGTATAACAATCTACAAAATAGAAATTTTCGTATTCTAGAGTGATAACTCTTCCTTCTGTGTCGTGTTCTTCTATTCCTATTCCATAGGTTACTTGCAATGGTTTCTTTTTGGTGAATATGGCTGTTCCGGAATAGCCTTTTTTTATAGCACTATTCCAATATTGTTCATATCCTTCTAATGCAAGACTTACCTGTCCTTCTTGTAATTTGGTTTCTTGCAATGCAAAAATATCGGCATTTATCTCTTGGAAAAAATCCATAAACCCTTTATTTAAAGCTGCCCTTAATCCATTTACATTCCATGATATGCATTTCATGCTTTCTTTATCCTCCATTATATTCTCTTACTATTTCTTTCATACTAGCTTTGACAATAGGCTTTTTTCTGTTTTTATTTTACTATAAAAAGGTAGATAAATCAATATTTATACAAAATGTCGTATATTTTCGTTGTTTTTAATGTTCTGCTACAAAAAAATAACTTTAGGATAAACCTAAAGCTATTTCTCTTACTTACAATTTAAGAAACATCCCTAAATTGCATTAAAATTCATATATATAACATTCTAAATTTCTTCTACCAAATTGTAAACATTCGCTGTGAGTTGACATGAAAATGTCTATTTTGTTATTAGAAATGGCTCCTCCTCTATCTTGTACTACGAACCATCCTCCATTTGGCTTATTTTTAAAATATGGAATATAGATGATAGTTCCTATTTTATAGCCTTTTCCTGCTGCAATTGTATACCATGGGGAAGCTTTTGCTCCTGAAGAAGTAATTCCATTTGTTTTTCCACAACATTTTACACAAGCATCATAAGCAGATGTATTCATTGTTTTTACTGTTGGTGTAATACCTTCTACTTTTTTTGCCAAGCTAGAAGAAGCTGTAAGTGCAGGATTTGTCGTTGCTGTTCTTTCTGTACCTCTTGAGGTTACTTGTACAGTTCTTACTTGTACAATTTTATCTACTGGTTCTTTTAGGATAGTAGAAGATATTTCTGTTCTTTCTATCTCTACATCATTTTGATATTTTACCTTATATTTTACTTCTTTTAATCCATTTTGTCCCTTTTGTATCACCTGATTTTGCTTTGTTCCTTCTCCTGTTGCTTCTTTAGTAATAGTCTCAAAAGGTATTTCTACTTGTTCTGTAACAATTTTTTCTACAATCGTATCATAAGTTGCTAGAATTTCTTCTGTTGTAACAACTGCCTCTTCCTTTGCAATTCCTTGTTCTTCCTCTGTTTTCTTCACAATTTTAATTGTTTTATTATCTGGTAATTCTTCTTGTTTATCAGGTGTTACTGTTTCATCTTCTAATAATACGATATGATTTTCTTCCAAGATTTCCCCAACGGTTGTTTTAGATGTTAAGACTGTCATTTCATAATCATTGGAAAGTATTATTTTTACGCTTGTTAAACTTGCATTGGATGCCATTACACCTATACTTGTCATAAATATAAGTACTAAGCTGATTCCTAATATTTTTATTAGCGATATCGATGCTTTATCATCTTTCTTCATAAAAATATTTTCCCTCCTTATTTTTCCAACAATGTGATTATATCATTTTATTTTTCTTGTGTCAAATTTTGACACATTCTCTTTTTTCTTACAGACTCTAGTGTTTTTATTTTTTATATTATGTTTTCTTTTCTTTCTATTTCTATTTTATAGTATATTATATGATGCTTGTACGAAAAAAATGACTTTTTTATTTCTATTTATCACATAAATTTTACAAAGAATTCATATACTAGCTATTGTAGGAACAAAGAACATATGATATACTAATATCACTTTAATATAAGGAGGATATATTAGTTATGGGATGGATTATATTAGCCATTGTTGTTATTTTAGTAATTGCTGTTATTGTGATTTATAACAGTTTAGTATCTAAAAGACAGAATGTAAAAAATGCATGGAGTCAAATTGACGTACAATTACAAAGAAGATTTGATTTAATTCCTAATTTAATTGAAACTGTAAAAGGATACATGACTCATGAAAAAGATGTATTAGAAAAAGTAACTTCTCTTCGTTCTTCTTGGGCAGAGGCAAATACAGTTGCAGAAAAATCTGCTTTAGATAACGAATTATCTAGTGCTTTGAAAACGATTTTAGCTGTTTCAGAAAATTATCCAGATTTAAAAGCAAACCAAAGCTTTGCTGACTTACAAGAAGAATTAAGAACAACTGAAAACAAAATTTCTTTTTCTAGACAATTTTATAATGATACTGTTACTATTTATAACACAAAATTGGAAACATTCCCTTCTAACGTAATTGCTTCTATGTTTGGCTTTAAAGAAGAAAGCCTATTTGAAGCTGAAAGTGATGAAGCTAGAAAAAATGTAAAAGTAGATTTTAATCAAAAATAAGGAAGAGAATAAGAAACTGGGCGGCGGAGGATTACTTCCCCGTCCAATTTTCTTCTATAGGGAATAATAACCATTTAACATATAGGCTAAAAGGAGGATTTTTATGTTTCAAGATATCAAACGAAATAAAATAAAAACTGGTATTATTGTTAGTATTTTTATTATCCTAGTAACTTTACTTATCTATTACGTTTGTATGGCTTTTGAACTAGGACCTATTTCTATTGTAATTGCTCTTACTTTTTCTATGATAAGTGCTTGGTCTTCTTATTATTATAGCGACAAAATTATTCTTTCTCTTAATAGAGCAAGACCTGCAACAAAAGAAGAGAATCAAAAATTAGTGAATATTTTAGATTCTTTGGTAGTTTCTGCTGGCCTTAAGCGGAACTCCAAAACTATATATTATGGAAGATGCACAGCCTAATGCTTTTGCTACAGGAAGAAATCCAGAACACAGTATTATTTGTGTTACTACTGGTTTATTAGAAAAATTAGATTACTATGAGCTAGAAGGTGTTATTGGACATGAACTTGCTCACATTAAAAACTATGATATTTTATTATCCGCTGTTGTCACAGTTATGGTAGGATTAGTTGTTATGCTAGCAGATATTATGACAAGAGCTTTCTTCTGGGGTGGTCTTCGTGACAATGACAGCGATGATAGTAGAGCAAACGGTATTCTTATGTTAGTTGGCCTTATCTTTTTAATTCTATCTCCTATTTTTGCTCAACTAATGAAGTTAGCTGTTTCCCGCAGGCGTGAATTTTTGGCAGATGCTACTTCTGTTCAATTTACAAGAAACCCTCAAGGGTTGATTTCTGCCCTAAGGAAATTAGAAGATGATCAGAGTCCATTAAAAACTGCTAATAGTTCTACTGCTCATATGTACATTGTAAGTCCATTTAAGAAAAAAGATAAAAGAAGTAGTTCTAGTCTTTGGTCAACACACCCTTCTACAGAAGATAGAATTGCTGCTTTAGAAAATTTGAAATAGACTTAAATCCAAAAAGGAACTAAGCGATTATTTCGCCTAGTTCCTTTTTGATTTACTTTCTATGAAAGAAACTTTTTTAATTTACATTATCTCTGTTGTACTTTTCTGTTAAGTACCAGAATACTGCTACTGCTGCTATCATTCCTGTTACTGCTATAATAAACACTATTCTTCTTGTTGTCTCTCCCGTTTTTATTGTAATCACCATTTCTGCTTCTGACTTATTGTCTTTAGTCTCTACTTCCTCATATTTTGCTGGGTTATCTGTTTTTATGATTTCTGCTGTATTTCTCTTCGTTCCAAAGTGATTATCTCCTGGCATCCAACTTAGTACTACTGTTAGTTCTTTTGTTTCTCCTGGTTTTAAAGCTACTTCTGCTTCTAAGTTTCCTTCTTCATTTTGTTTCCACTCACTTGCTGTTCCTTCTTCTACTTGGAAATTACTTGGTATGTTTTCTACCACTGTAGCTGTTCCTTCTATCTCTCCTGTATTGCTTACCTTTATTCCATACGTTATTTTTAAGTTTGTTTTCTCTATTTTGCTTCCTACTATCTCTATTTTGTCTAGCTTTTCATCTATTCCTTCTTCTTGTTTTCCGTCTTTTTCTATCTGTTTAATGATTTTATCTATTGTCATGTTAAATTCTTGTTTTCGATAGTAATAGGTTACTTCTATATCTTCTTGTGTATATTTTCCTTCTTTATTTGTTGGAATTAGGTTCTCTACTAAGTTATAGTATGGTATTTCTTTTGCTTCTGTCTGATAGTTTTCTCCTACATACCCTTTCATTTGTTCTCTATACGTTTTGTATTCTCCTGTCTCTTCTTCCTTGTACAAGATTTCTTCTTTTGTCTCTATATCCACATATTTTGCAGTTACTGTTCCACTTGGGATTTTCTCATAATAGTAGATAACATAAGTATCTTCTTTTGTCATTTTACCTTCTTTGTTGCTTGGTTCTGGCTCTGCTGCTCTATAATTTGTAATTGTTTTTCTACTTGTTGTATAACTATCTCCCACATGTCCTTCTATTACCTCTTCTGGATACAATTCTTTGTTATCACTATTATCTTCTGTGTTATCTTTTTCTAGATGTTTTACAATCACTTTTGCTGGTGTTTTTCTGTAAATATACGTTACTTCTATCACTCCTTCTGTCAATTCTCCTTGTGGCTCTCCTTCTACCCTTACGTATTCATAGTCTTCTATCTCTTTTTGTTCGGTTGTATAGCTATCTCCTACTTTTCCGCCTATGATTTCATCTTCTAATAGTTTATTTCCTTCTTCATCTTCATAGTGTACAATTACTCCTCCTGCTGTTGTTTTTTCATAATAGTAGATGACCTCTATGGTTCCCTCTATCATATTTCCTTCGGTGTTTCCGCTATTTTCTACATAAGTATATTCTGGTATTTCTTTTTGTTCGGTAGTGTAAGCATCTCCTACAAATCCTTCTATTTCGTATCCATAGGTTTTCTCTACTGGCTCTTGTCCTTCCTGTTCTTCTAAGTAGGTAATTTCTTTTCCTGTCTCTTTATCTACGTATTTTACAATAACTTTTCCTGGTATCTCTATACTTGTATCATGTGTATCTTCTACTGTATTGGTTTCTCCTGTCTCATATAAATCTACCGTTCCTGTTACTTTGTTTGTCATATTTCTTTGTGTAGTATCTAAATTACTATATACTAAAGTGATTTCTTTTTGTATATTTACTTTATAGTCTCCATCTGTATAAGTATTTACATGCTCTACTTTTTCTTCCCAAGTAATCGTATTTGTCTCTTCATGGTAAGTTCCTCCTGCCAAATTGATTTGTTCTAATAATTCGCCTGTCTCATTTGTTGCTAATTTGTATGGTAAGGTATCTACTACTTTTACTACCACTTCTCCTATGTAGTCTGTTATACTTGCTTTGTAGCTTATGTCGTAGGTTACAGGCTCTTTTGGTGCTGTTATTTTCTCTGTTCCTGTTTTTTCTATACTACTTTCTAAGTCTGTTTCCATTAACTTGTAACTATTGGTTACTAGGATTTTTTCATTTGCTATTGTAATGACTGGTTCTTCATAGTATTCTAAATCACCTTCATTTGTTTCTGTCTCTACTACACTGTATTGTATTTCTTGACCAAATTCTGTATATTTTGGTAAGTTTGTAAATGTGTGTTTCCAGTTGTTCTCCTCATTTAATACTACCTTTTCTAGTTCTTCTCCATTGTAGTTTGTATTTCCTCCTGCTGTTAATTGTACAGTTACACTCTCTGGTCTATTTCCTTTTGTATCTTCATTGTCATCCCATACTTTTTCTACTTGTTTTTCTACCTTGTACTCTTGCTCTACTTCTGCTGTATCGGTTACTGTATTTGTATCTCTTTCTCCTCCTGGATTTGTACTATGATTTTCTGGATAATATATTGTAATGCTTCCTGTTACTTCATTTACCAATGTTTCTACTACATTTTGGTCTTGATATACTACTTTGATTTCTTTCTCTATTGTCTCGTCATACATACTTCCTGTCTCAAAGGTGTTTACTTCTACTTCTTGTTCCCATGTAATTGTTCTATCTGCACTGTTATAGGTTCCTCCTGCTAAGTTTACTCTAGGATTTTCTTCATTTAAAGCTGCTGGCAACTTATCTACGATACTTATTTTTGCAGTTCCTTTGTAATTCTTTATTCCTGCTCTATATTTTATTTTGTAAGTTACAACTCCGTCTTCCTCTGTTAACACTTCTACTATCTTTGTTTCTGTAATTGGATTTCCTTCTTGGTCGTATTCTCCGGTCTCATATTCTACTTCTTCTTGTTTGCTTGCTGTTGCTGTTTTTTCTATGGTTGCTCCCAATTCTGCTGTTTTTAACTCATAGTAATAGGTTACCTCTATTGGCTCTTTTGTCATGTTTCCTTCTGCTTTTTCTGGTGTTACATTGATACACTCATAATTTTCATCTACCTTTTGAGATGGATTTGTATCGTAGCACTCTCCTACAATTCCTTCTATTTTCTCGTCTGCTACTACTCCGCCTTCTTTAGATGGTACTTTTTGGGTTGTCTCTCCGCCTTTTGCTTCGTCATAAATGTAGTGATGTACAATAACTTCTGCAGGAATTTCTACTTTTACCTCATGCTTATCTTCTACTGTTTCCTCTTTTACTGTTTGCTCTGTTCCTTCTGGCTCTTTTGTTTGTGTTAAGGTAATCGTTCCTTCTGCTGTATTGTCTACACTTCCACTTAAAGCCTCTGCATCTGGATAGTTATATTTTAATAATACACTCTTTGTAATTTCTACCGTTTGTATTCCTTCTGCATTTTGATAGGTATCTATGCTTCCAAAGTTTACTTCCCATGTGATGGTTTTTGTCTCTTCGTCGTAGTTTCCTCCGTCTAGCTCTGAATTTGCAGTATCAATTGTATATGGCAAGTAGTCTACTATTTTTACTTTTGCCTTTCCTACAAAATCTTGAATGTTTGCTGTATATTTTATGGTATAACTTACCTTTTCTTCTACACTTGTTACTCTTTCTGTTCCATCTTTTACGATACTACTTTCTAACTCTAGCTTTGGTTCTACATATGGTGTTTCTACTTCGTTTGTTTCTTTTCCATCTACTGTTGCCACATTCTTGATTGTTTTTTCTTCGTTATCGTAGTTTACTGTTACCTCAAAGCTTACTTCTTTTACTTCTCCTCCTGCTATTTCTGCTACATTCCATGTAATTACATTTCCTGCATTTAAACTAATTTCTCCATCATCATTGATTTGATAAATGGTTGTTCCCTCTGGAACGTTATCTTTTATTTCTACCCCTTCTATTTTTTCTGTACCTACATTGTGTATTGTAATCGTGTATTTTATTCTATCTCCTGCTGTTACACTTCCTTCTGGTACTTCTTCATTTCCTTGTGTTCTTACAATTTCTGCTTTTTTCTTATACATTAGCACTGGTACTGCAACTTCATTTGTAGGTTCATCTGGATTTTCTGGAATATCTGGTGTTTTATTAATATATCCTGTATTTCTAATTGTTTTACTTGTCTCGTCTGTTCCTACTGCATTTACTTTCACTGTAAAGCTTATCGTAACTTCTCCTGGTGTATCTTCATTTGTTCTTGCTGGAACAGTTACTCTCATTCCGTCTTTTAAGTCTGTCTCTGTCTTTGTTTCATCTGCTACTCCATTTACCTTGACACTTCCTGCTACAAAGCTTGTTCCTTCTGGAATGTTATCTTTTACTACTACGTCTCCAGCTAAATCTCCGCTGTTTTGTACTTTGATAGTATAGGTGATTTTCTCTCCTTCTAGTACATAGCTTAATCCATTTTCTGTTGTTATTTCTTTTGTACTATGGATAACTGCTTCTGCATAGGTGTGTTCTGTTTCATTTGTAGGCTCTTCTGGGCTAGCTGGGTTATCTGGATTTTCTTTTATGGTTGCTACGTTTCTTATTGTATTTCCATTATTTAAATCATTTACCGTTACTTTAAATACAATATCTTTGCTTTCTCCTGCTGCTAAATCCACTTTTATTCCACTTGCTAAGTCATCTGCTGTTTTGCTTTCATCTACTATTCCATCGATTTGTATACTTCCCTCTACAAATGTTGTTCCTGTTGGAATCGTATCTTTTACTATAGTACTTGTTGGTGCTGTTCCCTTGCTGTTATCTAAGTGGATGGTATATGTAATTTCATCTCCGACTTTTACAGTGCTTCCTGTTACTGGATTTGCTGATTTATTGTATTTTAGGTCTGATTTATTTACTACTGTTGTTACCTCATTTGTTGGTTCTTCTGGACTTTCTGGATTATCTGGGTTCTTGTTTATTGTTGCTGTATTGGCAATTTGTTTTGTTAATGCTTCTCCTTCTAATGTATTTACTGTTACTTCAAAACTTACCGTTGTTTCTCCCGGAGTGTTTTCATCTGTTCTTGCTGGAACAGTTACTCTCATTCCGTCTCTTAAGTCTGTCTCTGTCTTGGATGCATCTGCTACTCCATTTACCTTGATACTTCCTGCTACAAAACTTGTTCCTTCCGGAATGTTATCTTTTACTACTACGTCTCCAGCTAAATCTCCACTATTTTGTACTCTGATGGTATAGATGATTTTTTCACCCTCTATTACATAACTTAAACTATTTTCTGTTGTCATTTCTTTGTTAGCGGTCATGATAGCTTCCGCATAGGTGTGTTCTGTTTCGTTGGTTGGTTCTTCTGTGCTGTCTGGGTTATCTGGATTCTCTTTTACTGTTGCTACGTTTTTGATTGTTGCTCCATTATCTAAGTCGTTTACTGTTACTTTAAATACAACATCTTTGCTCTCTCCTGCTGCTAAATCCACTTTTATTCCATTTGCTAAGTCATCTGTTGTTTTGCCTACCTGTGCCTGTCCTCCAACCACAATACTATCTTTTACAAATGTTGTTCCTGTTGGGATTGTATCTTTTACTATAGTACTTGTTGGCGCTGTTCCCTTGCTGTTATCTAAGTGAATGGTATATGTAATTTCATCTTCCACTTTTACAGTGCTTCCTGTTACTGGATTTGCTGATTTATTGTATTTTAGGTCTGATTTATTTACTACTGTTGTTACCTCATTTGTTGGTTCTTCTGGACTTTCTGGATTATCTGGGTTCTTGTTTATTGTTGCTGTATTGGCAATTTGTTTTGTTAATGCTTCTCCTTCTAATGTATTTACTGTTACTTCAAAACTTACCGTTGTTTCTCCCGGAGTGTTTTCATCTGTTCTTGCTGGAACAGTTACTCTCATTCCGTCTCTTAAGTCTGTCTCTGTCTTTGTTTCCTCTTCTACTCCATTTACCTTGATACTTCCTGCTACAAAGCTTGTTCCTTCTGGAATACTATCTTTTACTACTACGTCTCCAGCTAAGTCTCCACTGTTTTGTACTTTGATAGTATAGGTGATTTTCTCTCCTTCTAGTACATAGCTTAGTCCATTTTCTGTTGTCATTTCTTTGTTAGCGGTTATGATAGCTTCTGCATAGGTGTGTTCTGTTTCGTTGGTTGGTTCTTCTGTGCTGTCTGGTTTATCTGGATTTTCTTTTATGGTTGCCATATTTCTTATGGTATCTCCGTTATTTAAGTCATTTACTGTTACTTTAAATACAACATCTTTGCTTTCTCCTGCTGCTAAATCCACCTGTATTCCACTTGCTAAGTCATCTGCTGTTTTGCCCACTTGTGCCTGTCCTCCAACTACAATACTATCTTTTACAAATGTTGTTCCTGTTGGAATACTATCTTTTACTATAGCACTTGTTGGTGCTGTTCCCTTGCTATTATCTAAGTGAATTGTATACGTAATCTCTTCTCCGACTTTTATAGTGCTTCCTGTTACTGGATTTGCTGACTTATTGTATTTTAGGTCTGATTTATTTACTACTGTTGTTACCTCATTTGTTGGTTCTTCTGGACTTTCTGGATTATCTGGGTTCTTGTTTATTGTTGCTGTATTGGCAATTTGTTTTGTTAACGCTTCTCCCTCTAATTCATTTACTGTTACTTCAAAGCTTACTGTTGTTTCTCCTGGAGTGTTTTCATCTGTTCTTGCTGGAACAGTTACTCTCATTCCGTCTTTTAAGTCTGTCTCTGTCTTTGTTTCATCTGCTACTCCATTTACCTTGACACTTCCTGCTACAAAGCTTGTTCCTTCTGGAATGTTATCTTTTACTACTACCTCTTGTCCTAGGTCTCCGCTGTTTTGTACTCTGATTGTATAGGTAATTTTCTCTCCTTCTAGTACATAGCTTAGTCTATTTTCTGTTGTCATTTCTTTGTTAGCGGTTATGATAGCTTCTGCATAAGTGTGCTCTGTTTCGTTTGTTGGCTCTTCTGGGCTAGCTTGGTTATCTGGATTTTCTTTTATGGTTGCTACGTTTCTTATTGTATCTTCATTATTTAAGTCATTTACAGTTACTTTAAATACAACATCTTTGCTTTCTCCTGCTGCTAAATCCACTTTTATTCCATTTGCTAAGTCATCTGTTGTTTTGCCTACCTGTGCCTGTCCTCCAACCACAATACTATCTTTTACAAATGTTGTTCCTGTTGGGATTGTATCTTTTACTATAGTACTTGTTGGCGCTGTTCCCTTGCTGTTATCTAAGTGAATGGTATATGTAATTTCATCTTCCACTTTTACAGTGCTTCCTGTTACTGGATTTGCTGATTTATTGTATTTTAGGTCTGATTTATTTACTACTGTTGTTACCTCATTTGTTGGTTCTTCTGGACTTTCTGGATTATCTGGGTTCTTGTTTATTGTTGCTGTATTGGCAATTTGTTTTGTTAATGCTTCTCCTTCTAATGTATTTACTGTTACTTCAAAACTTACCGTTGTTTCTCCCGGAGTGTTTTCATCTGTTCTTGCTGGAACAGTTACTCTCATTCCGTCTCTTAAGTCTGTCTCTGTCTTGGATGCATCTGCTACTCCATTTACCTTGATACTTCCTGCTACAAAACTTGTTCCTTCCGGAATGTTATCTTTTACTACTACGTCTCCAGCTAAATCTCCACTATTTTGTACTCTGATGGTATAGATGATTTTTTCACCCTCTACTACGTAACTTAAACTATTTTCTGTTGTCATTTCTTTTGTGCTATGGATAACTGGTCCATTGTATGTATTCGTTATGGTTGTTCCATTTATATCTTTTTTGTAATATTTTAAATCTCCTGCATTTACTTCCACTTCATCTATAGTATATTGTATTTCTTCTCCTTGCTCATTATATTTTGGTAAGCCTGTAAATGTCCATGTCCATACATTTTCTTGTGTTGCATTATCAGCACTTATTATTTGTTCTGCTATTATTTTATCTTCATTTTTTACTTGTACTTTTATTTTCTCTGGTATTTTATATATACCATTTGTATTATTCCATATTTTAGTTACAGTAACTCTTTTTATGCTTTCTTCTGTCTGTTCTCTATAGTAATATATTACTTCTACAAAAGGACCTTCATATGTTCCCTGTGCATTCGATGGTACAGTAATTAATTCATATCTTTCATCTAATTTATCTACATCTATTGCTTCTGTTACATATCTTTCTCCTTTTGTTCCTTCACTGATTTGATCTTCTGCTAAACCTCCACTTGCTAATGGTACTTTATCCTCCGTTCCTTCTATATAATGGTGTACTATCAACGGTATTTTACTTTCTTCATAATAATATATTACTTCCGTCAATTCCTCTACATACTTTCCTGTTGCATTTTTAGGAGTTATGTAATTTCCTCTTGTATCTTTTTCTAACTCATAATTTTCTATATCTAAATGTGGTTTAGTAATATATTCTTCTCCTATTTTTCCTTCCATATAGTCATCTTCTGCTACTTTTGTTGTTGTATATTCTCCTGCTTCTGTTTTTAAGTAGTGATGTACAATTACTTTTGCTGCTTCTTTGTTTTCTACTAGAAACTCTCCATTTTCTCCTACTGTTACCTCTACGCTATTGTTATTTTCTACTACTGTATTTCTCTCTTGTCTAAATTCTATTGTTATTGGTTCTTCTATTGTTTCATATCCTTCTGGTGCTTGTAGCTCTGTTATACTATATCTTCCATATGGTACATCTGTTACTGCTTCTCCTTTTTCGTTTGTTACTAATTCCACTGTTGGATACAATTCTGAACTATTTAATGTTACTTTTATACTATTTACTGTAAATTTATCCTCTCCTTCATCTGTTGATGCATTTTTATAATATCCTAGGTGTAAATAATACATACTTCCGCCTTGTAGCACTGTTGTGTAATCTGTTGGTGTTATGCTACTTGTTGATGTGCCTGAAATTCTGAAAATTCTTCCATTACTACTATAGGATGGTGCATTTGTATTTTGTGTAATTGTTGCATATCCATAATCTCCACTTTGACTCGATACATTTGCATTGACTACTAGATTATATTTCCCTGTTAAATTCCTTAAATCAATTGGTATATAAGAATTTGCTGTTGTACTTGCTTTTCCTTGATTGTTGGATTCATACCCACCTTGTCCATTGGATACAAAGTTGTATGTCTTTTCTACATTTTCTGTTCCATATACTTTTATACTATTGATAACTATTTGGTCATCTCCTGTATCTACACTGCTATCTTTTCTATATCCTAAATGTAGATAATAGGTATTTCCACCTTCTAATAACATTGATGTATAATCTGTTGCTGTTGTACTACTTGTTGATGTACCTGAAATTCTGAAAATTCTTCCATTACTACTACTATAGGATGGTGCGTTTGTAGTTTGAGTAATAGTTGCATACCCATAATCTGCACTCTCACTTGATACATTTGCATTTACTACTACTGCATATTCTCCTTCTAAGCCACTTAAGTCTATTTCTATATATGAGTTTGCTGTTGTACTTTGTATTCCTGTACTTCCATCATTTGCACTTTGATAGGTTTTACTATTTGTTGGTACTAAAGTACCATCTTCATTTTGTATGAAATAGTATGTTCCATTATTTGTTAATTTTCCTTTTACTTGGTCTGTTACCTCATTTGATATATCCACTTTTGTTTCTGTATATATTCCTCCATTTGCTACTATTTCACCTATTACATTTTCTGGTTCTACTCTATCTTCTATTTGATCCAATTTAAATTTGGCTCCTTGTAATCTTGTTCCTTCTTCATCTTGTTTTACTATAGTTATTTTATTACTCGTTCTTGCATAGGTTACTACTATATGTTTATCTTCTGTTACATTAGTAAATTGTGGTAACAGACAACTTCCATCTGCATCTACTTCATAGTCTAATAGTTCTTTTCCATTAATCGTTATTTTTATAATTTCATATCCTGCTTCTGGTGTCATTTTCATCTCATTTTTACTGCTATCTCCATATTTTACTGTTTCATATGGATTTTTGTCTTCCCCTGAAATACTTCCTCCTTTTACTCCGTCTATTTCCTCTACATCTGTAGTAATTTGGAATTCTTTTCTACTATTTTCTACTGTTAACTCTTGTACTTCTGGCACACCTATTTTATTTACAATTTTTAGTATCATTCCATCAGAACTTCCTGCATTTGTTAATGTGTTTCCATCAGTTTCTATCGAATCACTTTCAAAATATCCTACTGCTATATATTCTCCGTTATTTGTTTCTGTGACTGATTGTATTCTGTCACCAACTATTTGTAGATTGTCACCATCACTTCCTCCTATATCTTTTGCCCATTCTACTTTTCCACTACTGTTACATTTAATTACCATTCCATCATAATGTCCTGCATTCACATTTATCAGTGTATAATTACCTACAGTGATACTTGGACTTTCAAAATATCCTCCTACAATATACCCTCCATCTTTTGTTTCTGTGACTGACTCAATATAATCATTACCATTTTCTCCTATGCTAGTTGCCCATTTTACTTCTCCATTACTGCTATATTTGATTACTATTCCATCAGCATGATATTCTCTATTTGCATTTATTAGGGTATAGTCTCCTATGCTGATACTTGAACTTACAAAATATCCTCCTACGATATACCCTCCATCACTTATTTCTGTGACTGAGTTAATATAATCATCATCTCCTCCTCCTATACTTCTTGCCCATTCTACTTCTCCATTACTGCTATATTTGATTACCATTCCGTCAGTACAGATATATTGTTCGTTATAACTTGTATTTGTTAGAGTATAGTTCCCTACGGTGATACTATCACTATAGAAATATCCTCCTACAATATACCCTCCATCTTTCGTTTCTGCGACTGAGTTAATATAATCATTTTCTGTACCTCCTATGTTAGTCGCCCATTCTACTTCTCCATTACTGTTGCATTTGATTACCATTCCATCAGAAGAACCTGCATTTGTTAGAGTATAGTCTCCTATGGTGATACTATCACTATAGAAATATCCTCCTACAATATACCTTCCATCTTTCGTTTCTGCGACTGAGTTAATATAATCATTCTTTGTACCCCCTATACTTCTTGCCCATTCTACTTCTCCACTACTGCTATATTTGATTACCATTCCATCATTCGAACCTACATTTGTTAGAGTATAGTCTCCTATGGTGATATCGCTATCAAAGTATCCCACTACGATATATCCTCCATCACTCGTTTCTGTAAGTGATCTGATAGTATCATCAAACCATCCTCCTATACTTCTCGCCCATTCTACTTCTCCTTTACTGGTGTATTTAATTACCATTCCATCACCATCACCTGATCTACTATTATTTGTTAAAGTATAATCTCCTACGGTGATACTATTACTTACAAAATATCCTCCTACAATATACCCTCCATCACTGGTTTTTGCTACTGAGGTAATTTCTTCATCTCTGTTTCCTCCTACACTTTGTGCTTGTAAGGTTACATGGTTATTTAATTCTATCTTTCCTAGTTTTATTACCATTCCGTCATAAAAACCAGCTTTGCTTAGGGTATAGTCTCCTACGGTGATACTATAATTTGCAAAATATCCTCCTACA
The DNA here is from genome assembly GCA_946493085.1 of uncultured Clostridiaceae bacterium. GTDB lineage: Bacteria > Bacillota > Clostridia > TANB77 > CAG-508 > UMGS1663. The sequence continues at coordinate 43,016 of CAMMAC010000004.1, read as the reverse complement.
ATATATCCTCCATCACTTGTCCCTGCGACTGAATTGATAGAATCATAACTCCTGCCTCCTATACTAGTTGCCCATTCTACTTCTCCATTACTTCTGTATTTGATTACCATTCCATCTTCATCGTCAAATCGTAAGCCAGAACTTGCATTTGTTAGATTATAATTTCCTACAGTGATACTATCACTCTTAAAATATCCTACTACGATACCCCCTCCATCACTCGTTCCTGCGACTGAGTTAATAATATCCTCTCTGTTGCCTCCCATACTTCTTGCCCACTCTACTTCTCCACTACTGCTGTATTTAATTACCATTCCATTAGAATAATCCTCATTTGCATTTGTGAGAGTATCGTCTCCCACGGTGATACTATCACTTCTAAAATATCCTCCTACGATATATCCTTCATCACTTGTTTGTGAAACTGAATAGATATAATCATTGTCTGTACCTCCTATGCTTCTTGCCCATTCTGCTTCTCCATTACTTCTGTATTTGATTACCATTCCATCATATGTAGAATACGGACCTGCATTTGTTAGGGTATCGTCTCCTACAGTAATACTACTTCTAAAACTTCCTCCTATGATATACCCTCCATCACTTGTCCCTGCAACCGACCTAATTGAATTATTTCTTCCTATGCTAGTTGCCCATTCTGCTTCTCCATCACTTCTGTATTTGATTATCATTCCAGCAGAATACAGTCCTCCACTATTTGTTAGAGTATCGTCTCCTACGGTGATACTATTGCTTTTAAAAGCTCCTCCTACGATATACCCTCCATCACTTATTTCTGTAACTGAGTTGATAGTATCATCATCTCCTCCTCCTATACTTCTTGCCCATTCTACTTCTCCAATACTGCTATATTTGATTACCATTCCATCAGAACCCCATGATATTGTACTATTATTTGTTAGGGTATCGTCTCCCACAGTGATACTATCGCTTTCAAAATATCCTCCTACAATATATCCTCCATCACTTGTTCCTGCAACCGAATAAATTTGCTCATCATCTCCTCCTCCTATACTGCTTGCCCATTCTACGGTTCCATCACTGCTGTATTTGATTACCATTCCATCATATGAACCTGCATTTGCATTTGTTAGGGTATAGTCTCCTGCGGTAATACTACTACTCTCAAAATATCCTCCTACAATATATCCTCCATCACTTGTGCCTGCTACTGAATTAATTTGATCCTCATTACTACCTCCTATACTAGTTGCCTGTGTTGCACCTATTGTAGTTGGTGCTTCCCTACTTGCTCCTATTCCAAAATAATAGGTTTGTCCTGCTAGTTCATATTTTTCTGGTGCCTCTACTTCTACTGCCTTATATAATCCTTCTGGTAAATCTGCTGTTAGCTCTCCCTTCTCATCTGTCTCTACTACATAATATTCTTTTCCATCGATAACTTCTTTTGTTCCTATAATTTCTCCTTTGCTATTTCTTGCTAGTTGTTCTGTTCCATCATCTACATTATAAATAGCAAATTTTATTCCTGCTAATACTTCTTTTGTTTCTTCATTTTTTTTGATTAGTTTAAAAGATGGACTATCCTCTACTACTAACTTTATAGTATTTCCTTCTGCTGTGTATCTTGTACTTTCTGCTTCTTGTCCTTCTTCATTTGTTTCTCTTAATACTAATGTTCCCTCTACTTCTTCTACTTCAAATACTATATCTTTTACTTTTGCATAGCCAGCTGGGGCTAATACTTCTTTTAGGGTATAGGTTTGATCTATTCCTTTTTCTTCTTCATATTGGTATAGTCCCTCTATGGTTACAGTTCCTGTTTCGTCTGTGATGTATTGCCCTACTTCTTCTGTTCCCTTATATAATTTAAATTTTGCTCCTGCTAAGTATTCTACTTCTGTATCGGCAAAGTTAGTTTCTGCTTTTGCCATTAATTCATCTGTACTTACTGTACTTTCTGTTGTTCTTTCTACTTTTACTAATTGCATACTATAAGTTGGTATTTTTTCGTTTTCTATATTTACGTTTAAGGTTGGAAGACTATCTTCTTCTGTTATTTGGCTTGAAGTTATGCCTTCTGCTCCTTCTGTGAAGTTTACTGTATAGCTTCCATTTTCATTTACTATGGTAAATTTTATTGGGCTCACGGAATAATACCCTTCTGGTACTCTTACTTCTTCTAGGGTATATTCTTGGTTGATAGATAAGCCACTTATATTTGCTTCCCCATTTCTATTTGTTGTTACTGTTCTTCCTGTTTCTGCTAGACCATATCCTGTTATTTTAAAACGTACTCCTTGTATTGGGGTTTGTGTTCCTTGTTCTTGTTTTACTATTTTTAGGCTTGCTTTTGCTTCATCTTCTACATTGATTCCTACTTTATAGTTTTCTTCTGCCTCCTTGCTTACTGTTACCTCTCCTCTTGGTGTTCCACTAGTTATTTCTACACTTAAAGTTCCTTTTTCGTCTACATGACCAATAAACCTTATGACTTCTTCGTTTAATTCATAGTCATCCGGTGTTTTTATCTCTTTTATTTCATATTCTTTTTCTGCATATAAATTGGTTATGTTTAGCATTCCTTGCGCATTCGTTACTCCTGTTTTACTTTCTCCTCTTTCTTCTCCATTTTCTCCTTTTATGATTTCTGTTATACTGTAAGTTGCTCCTGAAACTAATTTATCTTTTCCTGTTTGGAATTTTGTTAATGCTAAGTTATATTTTTCTGCTATTCTTAGCCCTAATCTGTTTGGTTCTGTTTGTGTTCTATATTTCCCTTCATCGGTATCTAGGCAGAAATATACTCCATGGTGGCTATAGGCTACCTTATTAAATTCTAGTCCATTTGGTATTTTTACTGTGTAATTAAATATATATTCTTGTCCTGTTGGCATTACATAATCACCTAAGTTTATTAGGTATGTTTTTATATTATCCCAATTGGTTACTTGGTCTGCTGTTTTCCAACCATTAGAAGCTTCATTTAGATCATTGGTTGGATTCTCATTTTCTGAATAATATACTGTTGCATATTGTTGTAATTCTTGTGGAATTTCTATTCCTGCATTTGTCATTTTTGTTGTAAAAGTAGAGCCTAAATCTCCACCACTTAATACATAAGTGTTTCCTTCAAATGGTATTTTCCCTAAAATTTGTATTTCACTAATGGTACTTGCATAATTGTTTCTAATTTGCACTCCTATTTTTACTGTTTGTTCTTCTTGTTCTTGGTCTACCACTGCATATACTGGTTTGATATCTGCTATTTGTGGTGATACTACTTCGCTTCCTTTATCGTCATAATCACTTGCTGTTTGGTTGGTTAATAAACTATTTGGTGACACCATGCTAATGCTGGCTGTATCATAGTTTACATTTTCTTCTGTATTTAGGTTATTATTTACATCATATTGGTCTTTTGCTTTATAATAGTAATCTGTTCCATTTTCATTACTTGCATATAGTTCTATGGTTCTGTTTACTGTTGCTATTCTTGGGTCTGGTGTTAGGTCTACATCTATATCGATACTATAACTTAAAGGCTCTTCATTTTTTGTTACTATTTTGATAAATAGGCTTCCTTCTTGTTCTATTAACTCATAACTCTCTAACGTTACCTTATTATTGTTTATTTCTACATTATTGATTTGTGCATCTATGATTTCTTCTGGTAGTTTTACTAAAAACATTCCATTTTGCCATGCTACTTGATTTGCACTTGTATTGGCTACTGCATCTATCGTAATTCTGTCATTTTTCTCTGTAGTTTGGGTAGACAATGTATTTTTACTAATGCTTACCTCTGCTACAGATATTGGTGCTTCGTAATTTGCCTGATGGGTATCTGTATTAATATAACTTTCTCCTAAATATCCTGCTAAGGTGGATTTGATATATTGCAATGTATCAAATGCTAGTCTTTCATATTTTTCTGTTATTTTATCATCGTCTATTTCTTTTACGTTATACACATATAGGTAGCTTTCATCTGCCATTACATTACTGGTTTCTACTCTTATATGTTTTACTGGAAGTTCATATTGATATGGGTTTCCACTTGTATATTTGTTCCAATCATTTGCGGTAAAGGTTACAAGTAAATTTCCTGTATCTTCATCATATACATGGATATAGCCCTCTGCTCCTAATACTCTATCTGCTCCACTAAAATAGATTCCTACATTAGATACTACATCATCTGTACTTTCTTCTGATGCATCTGTTTTGATAAAAGTATCTGTTACTTGTGTTTCTCCATTTTTCGTTTCTTTCATAATAATTCCTGGCAAGTTGCTTCCTGTTCCTATATATGCTTGCCACAATACAGTATAATAGTCCTGTGTTTCTCCTTCACTTACACCATTGTATAATCTTAATGGCTTTTCTTTGGATACAATATATCTGGTTGTTGGATCATATACTCTTTTTCCTACTGTTACATCAAATCTTGATACGCTTCCTTGTGGTTTTTCGTAGCTTGCTACTATGGTAGCTGTTGCTGTATTAGATCGATATGGATTCGTAAATTCTTCACTTGGATTATTATGTCCTTCATAGTAGGTTTTTACTGGTATTTTTATCGTAACTGTCTCGGTTCCCAATGTTTGATAGGCTTCTAGAGGGTATACTACTCTAATTCCATAGTTATTACTTCTGGATAAACTTGTGCTTACTTCTCCATTTTCTCCTACTACTGCTTCTCTATCTATGCGAAAGGTTCTTGTTTCTGCATTATACTCAAATACTGCATTGCTTCCTGTATATTCTACTCTAATTGGTGCATAATCATTTAATGTTGGTATTTCTCCTTCTATATGATTTTTAGATAGTATCAATTCTTTGTCTGTTTCTTCTGTATATACGGTAAAGTTTAAACTGATTTCTTTATTTGCCTCGTTTATGGTATTTTCTATATTTTGACTTTGGTTGGTTGTATAAATAGTGGCTGTTGTTGTTCCATACCAATCTACATTAAATTCTACTGTTTTGCTAATTTCTGTTTGGCTTCCATCTTCTCCTACATATGTTCCTGTTAGTGTTACACTATTTACTTTGCTATAATTATTAATATTTTTTCCTATTGCATCTGCTTTTCTTGAAGAATAGCTGTAGTCCCCACTTCTTACAATTCCTGTTAGCATCTTTTGGGTTCCATTAGCTATATCATTCAATTCTATTGTTTTTATATTATTTCCTATGTAGTTATCTTTCAATTCATCATCTTTTGGTAGGGCTGTTTGTAGATAAAAATTCTCCCCATTTATCGTTATTTTTCCGTCTTTTAGATACCCTGCTGTTTGTACATTTAATTCCATGTACAAGGTATCTTCTGCTCCTATCTCTTTACAGGTTCCTCTTATGCTTTCTGCATAACCATCATTGTTTAAATCACGTAAAAAGAAGGCATCAAATCTTACATTTGGCGCTTCTTCTACTATTTCGTCTCCTTCTTCTACTTGCTCATAAGTTCTTGCTTTGGCTAATTCTGCGGTGATTGTTCCACTTTGCGTTCTAACTGTTTGCACTCCTAATATCACTGCCACTACGATTAGTGCTATTAGAACCGTTAGCATAGGTATTAATTTTACATTTAAGTTTTTGTTCTCACTTTTTACTATTTTTTCTGTTTTTTTGTTTTCCCTTTTCATACAATCCCTCCAAAAAAAACAATATATGTTTATATATTTATTATATCTTGTTATTTAGAGGTCGTAAATTGCTGTATTCCCAGCATTTCCCTATTGTTGCAATATTTCGTTTACGGAAGTACCCTTTTACACCTATTTATTAAATATCTTTTACTTTTTTGTTACATTTTTGTGTTTCGTGTATTTTTCCTTGTTTTTTTGTCTTTTTTTAGAATTTTGGCTTTTCCTATCTATTCTAGCTTTTGGGGCTTTTTTGTTTGCTTTTTCTATTTCTCTTAAAAGTACAAAAAAATAGAGCTTTTACCACTGTCCGTAGTAAATTCTCTTATTTTTTTCTTGGATTCTTCTTATTGATTTTTTGCATTATTATGTCAATTGTGATATAATATTTGTAATGAGGTAATATCCTTTATTATAAAATTATTTCCCTATAACACAATTGTGTTCACATATACAAAAACTATTAACCACATGAGGAGGAAAACTTTTATGTTGATTGCACTGTATTTTTTTATAACTGAGGTAGCTGTTCCACAGATTGGTGCCTACGCGCTGGCGCTGGTAAAACCTACTATGATTATTATTATCACCTTAGCAGGGCTTACATTAATGTTTAGCGCTGTAGGAGTAAAGATTTCCAATAACCTTGGTTCTACTATTGTAGGTGGCATCTTTAGAGGAATTGGATTCTTAGTTCGGACTCTCTTTCAAGCGATCGGATGGATTGTTCGAAATATTTTCAGAATGATACCTCGCGTATTTAATGGAAGTAGACGGACTTTTACTCAAATGGGTCTGAATGCAGTTGTTAGCAACATTCTTGCTATTTTTGTAACAGTTATTATTTTGGCTATTATTATTTAACAGGAGGAAAAAAGATGAATACCTTTACTCGCATCAGAACTTGGTGGAACAACAACCATGAGCAGATTGAGCAGAATCTGGAAGAAAACATTCGGAGATTGGACAGAGAAATCAATAGACTCATCAGAAATACTACTAGATTAATGATAATTGGGATAATTCTCAATATCATCGCTAATTATTTCTATCCTGATTTTCCTGAAAGATTTCCTGTCATCTACGGTTGGTTTGATGGCTGGCTTCAGCTGGGAGAGTTCGCAATTAAAACTGCACTTAGCGGAGTTTATTCTCTGCTTACTGGTAATTGGCCAGAATTTTGCTTAGAGTACAATGTAGCTTTTAAAGAACTCTGGCAACAATTTGTTGCATGGTTGGGAAGTATTTCCTTTTAACCCCAGTGCAATAAGATATAATAAGAGGAGAAGTATTTTACTAAGTCTTCCCCTCTTATTACATTTTATGATTTATGCATTTATATTTCTGAAATTTCAAATATTCTTTCCGCATTTTGATAGGTTATTTTTGCCACCTCTTCTAAGGAAATATTTTTTACATTTGCTATTTTCTGTGCAATATATTTTACATTTCTACAATCATTTCTTTTTCCTCTTAATGGTTCTGGCGACAAATAAGGACTATCTGTTTCTATAAGTAAACATTCCATTGGAACCATTTGTATCACTTCCTCTGCATTTTTTGCATTTTTAAAAGTAACTGGACCTGCAAAAGAAATAAAATAACCCAGTTTTAATGCCTCTTTGATAAGTTCTCTATTCATAGGGCAACAATGGAAAATCCCCTTTTTCTGTACTGGGTGTTCTTTTAACATTTTGATAGTATCTTCCACCGCTTCTCTGGTATGGATTACAATTGGTAACTGATAATGATTGGCAAGTTCTATTTGCTTAGCAAACATCTCTTTTTGTATTTGTTTGTTTTCTTTGTTCCAATAATAATCTAATCCAATTTCTCCTACAGCTACTATTTTATTTGTTTTGGCTGTTTGTAGCATTTCTTCTATTTCTTGTAATAGTGTAACCTCTTGCTCTTGTGTCTCTGGTACATCGTTTGGTGAAATACCGCAAATGGTATAAATATATGGATATTTTTTTGCTATTTCTATCGCTTTTAAGGAAGATGCTACATCATAACCAGCACAAATATATTTGGTAATTCCCTCCTCAAAACTTGCCTGTATGATATTATCTCTATCTTCATCAAATTTTTCATCATTATAATGAGCATGTGAATCAAAGAACTCCATGTTTTTCTCTTCTCCTATTTCTATTCTTTATTTTTGTTTTATCGTTTTTACTGTTATTCTTCCCATAAAACAACTACTTGTGCCATAGCATATTGTTTACAGTGGGAAATACTAATATCTATATTTGCTATATTAGCTGTTTTTATTTTTTTCTCATCTAATCCCACCTGTGGTCGTCCTGATTCATCATTTTTTAATTCTATGCTTTTCCATTCTATGGCATACTTGTCTGGTATTTCGCAAGAAAGTGCCTTAAACACGGCTTCTTTTGCCGCGAATCTTACTGCATAATGCTGATATTTATTTTGATTTTTCTTTTCGCAATAGTCTATCTCTTGTTTTGTATATATTCGACTTATAAAGGCGTCTTTTTGCTCTAGTATTGCTTCTTTTATTCTATCTATTTCTATAATATCACATCCACAAGTTATTTTCATTTTGCCTCCTTACAATTTGAACTTTAAGGAATGTCCCTAAAGTTCATTTAAGATATAATGTAAAAATATTTATGACTAGGCCTCCAAATAATGCTAATAGTATGCCTGCCAATACATATGCCATTTTTGTATTTTTTTCTATATTTCTCTCTTTATACACAATATCGTACTTTACTTTGATTGCCATATATAAATCCTGCAATTCTAATACTTGTTCCCATTTTTTGCACAAGTCACTTCCTATAATATCGTCTGTTACTTCTTCTATCCATATACTTTGTGTAAAATCTGTAAATTTTTTATTGATTTCTGAAAAGTTTTTATTTTTTTCTAATTCATAATTTAATTTTTTGAAATATATTTTTTTATATAAAGCTAATAGATACGTGTATAGATATTCATTCTCAAATGTAAAAGGTAACTTTGTATAATTTTCTGTATATATAGCAGAAGCAAGCAGTGTTGCCCCTTGTTTTGTACAACCTAGTTTTGCATATTTTAGATTTGGTAATACATGTTCTTCTGTATTTTCTATTGTTACTTGTGTATTACTTGGTAGGATATAACTAAATTTTAAAAAGTCATCTTGCAATGTAGCAAATGGTTTTGTTTCGTTCCAACATTCTTGTTCTAAACAAACATAAGAATATGTGAAAAACTTTTCATTTTCTAAATTCATTGCTTTTGCTTCTCTACAATTTCCTGTTATTTCTTTTATAAAATGAGATAATTCTTTTCTATCTTTAAAATTGCTACTTTGCAAATGTATATTTTCATAATTTTTTAAATTGCTACATTCTGCATGGATATCTCTAAATTTATAATTAAAATTTAGCACATCTGCTAAGGTATTTTCTCCTTCTATGATGGTTTTCATTAGTAAGAAGCCTATTCCAGTTTGAAAACAAACAATTTCTATTTTAGGTACTGTAAAGAAGATCGTATCTTCTTTTCCTACCCTTCCTTGTACATCTTTTTTTAGCTCGTACTCAAATATCGTACATGGTTTTTGCGCTAATAGCAATGCTTTTGTATTTATTGAAAATTCATCAAATTGCTTTTGTTTTTCTTTATCCCATGTGAAAGAAGGAAATAAATAATCTCTTACTCTTGGCATGAAATAGGTATACAAATGCATATCTTTTTCTCTTTCAAATATTTTTAATTTGCAATGTTTATCTTTTAATAGTTTTAATAGATATTTATCATAATTTTCTTCTGGTATGATAAATGGATATATAAAATAAGAATATTGATATTTTATCTTTTGCTCTGGCATGTTTCTCTTCCCTCCTTAGTGAGAAAAAGGACGCTTTTTTTAAGTGAATTTTTTCTTCCTTCTTCTACGTCCTTTATTTGGTATAATAATATGCGTTAATGTCTTCTGCTAAATGCCACTGACCTATAAAGTCTACTACTAAATTGTTTTCTAATGTATAGGTTGGTTCTACTACTACATTTCCCTGTGCATCTATAGTTCCCCATTTTCCGTCTTTTTTTACTGCCACATAACCATAGTTATTTTGTTCTGTAGCATCATCATAAATATAATTTATTACTACCACACCTTCCCCATTTACATAGCCATATTTCCCATCTTGTTTGCTTAAGAATAGTGTGTTGGTAGATAATATCTCTGTATTTGGTTTTTGTTCTAATCTAAAATTATAATATTGATAGTCTTCTCCTACTCTTACACGAATATAGTTTTTATTTGTATTAATTTCACTAACAATTCCGGTTACTTTTACTGCAAAATTTCTATCTAACAATTCAGATTGTCCATCGCTATTTTCTGCTTGTATGAAGTCTGCTTCTCTATGGTATACGATACTTGCATAATTAAAATCCATTTTAGTTTGATTGCTTGTATCTATCATACCATATTTCCCTTCTTTCTGTGCTATATAATTAGTATCAAAAGCATATGTTAATGAAGTGTATTCTGCTGGAATTAATTCTTGTCCATTCTCTGTAACTACTCCATATGCTCCATTTTTTTGTATTGTAATGGCATTTGGCTGAATTTCTACTACACTATCGAAGCCACCCTCTATTTTTACGTTTTCGTCTTCATCAATTACTTTCCATGTTCCATTTTCTTTTACTACATACATGCCATTTCCATAAACATGCTGTATTTCTTCATATTTTGGTTCTAATTTAGTACTTTTATCATAGCCAATAACACCATATTTTCCATCTTGTGCTTCTACAATAAATCCATTTTCGTAAGCCGTGGTTAATCCTGTAATGCTAACATATGCGTTTTCTATAATGGTATTTCCTGCAATGTCTACTAGCCCTTTTTGTCCATCTTTTGTAGTGCAAAATACACTACTTACCCCTGACAATACTTCTATTTGCTCATATTCACAAGGTAAAAGTTCCTTTCCTTCTATACTGATTAATCCATATTTTCCATCTTTTTGTGCTTTTAATACTGTTTTTTCATACCACAAATTATTATTTTCATCATGGTTATCCAATGCTTCTACTTTATCATAATTGGTATAAATTTCTTGATTCTTTTCGTTGATTACGCTTGTCTCATACGTACCTGTTTCGTAATCCACGTTGTGAGTACAAATAAATACTGGTTTTGAACTATCTGGAATGACAATCATTTCATCATAACTTGGCGAAATAACTACATTTCCTTTTGTATCTATTACTCCCCATTTATTATTTTCGTATACAGGATAATAAGCGGTTGGAAATGTTTTTTGTGTTTGATTTGGGTTATCTTGCAATAGGATAGAGATAATAACTACAAACATAACTAAAACTGCAAAAGCCATAATCACTGCCGCCACTTTCTTCATGTTCAGCTTTTTTTCCCCACTATATCGTTTCCCTTTACTCATATTTTGTTTCATTCCTTCCTTAAGGTTCTCATTTTTCTTTTATACTATAACATATTTTGACACTAAATTACAAGAGTTTTGCTGTAATCGTCGGAGAAATTTGTTTTGTTTGCTTAAATTTTATTAAAATTTATTATATAGTGATATTTATAGGAAATGAGACAAATAAATTTGAGCAAGTAAAAAACAACACATTAACTTAATAAATAATGTGTCGTTTTTCTATATTTTATCTTTTTTAAGCAACAATTAGTACTACACGAAAACTTCTTCCATAGTCTGGCCATCCACTAGACCTATCAAATGAAAATAAACCAGCGCCTGTTAAATTATTACTATAAGCTCCTCTTGTAAAAAATGCTGCAATGCCATAGGGATAAAAAGATAAATCTCCATACCACGAAGAAGGTGTATAAGCGATGCTTTCAGTGGAAGTTTCTTTCACGCCATCTCCATAAATTAGCCTATTGGCATTATAATTATTACTCTGAGTATCTTCTTCCGAATAAGGATAGCTAGTAGCATATTTTGTACTTGTTGTATTTAATTTATTATTTGTATACGTAAAACTCTTTCCATAAATTAATCTTTCACTCTGATTTGGTATGTATGAAGAAGTAATATCAATAGTATGGAGACTACTCAAATCATAAATTCCATAAATAGTTCCTGTTGTGCTTGCTTTTGTTCCAGCTAATTGATTCCACGTATATATCCCATTAGATGCTGTATTTCCTGTTGTACTATTAATATCCTCTATACTAGCTGTAATAGTCTGCTGTGTCCTATTATAATTTCCTGAAGTACAACCAGGAATACCATAAATACTATCTACCCCACTTTTTCCCACTGTTTCTGTTCTCTCCCTAGATCCGCTCTTTAAGGTAATATCATTCATAGCTATATCATTTGTGTTCAATCCATATATACTCTTCGCTAAGTATGCTATTGCTCCCCATTCACTATTTTTTAATAAGTGGCTATCTGCACTATTGGTTAATCCGTATATATTTCCATTCTCTGTTAATGCTTGAGCTATAGAGTACGCATCACTATAACTAATATAGTTCATTCCATAGCTTAGAGGTTGAAATACAGGATATTTTATAGCTGTTTTTGTTTCTCCATAAATTCCGTCTAACCAATTACGAGCTGTTTCTTGCCCATCAGTACTTTCTCCTCTTTCTATCGCGGCTACTTGACAAATAGAAGCTGTATAAGAAACACTACTTGCTTTTACTGGTACAGAATTATTTCCGCTTGCGTAACCTGCGTTAAATTTAGCTACCCAGAAACCTGTTATTTCTTTGTCCCAACCTCCGTTTCTGTAATTTATATTTGTTTCGTTAGTAAAGGCTGGGTGGACTGTATACCCTGTTGTGGTATCTACTAATTCATCTTCACTTGTGCATCTTTTTGCTGTTTGTATATTTCCTTCCTCATCATAATAGGTATCCGTCGTTCCTATTAGAAATACCACATCAAAGTTTTGTGTACTGCTATTTACCTTATAAGCAAATCTTGGTATCCATACCCACATGCTTCCGTCTTTTGTTTGTGCATTTGCCCATTTCTTGTCCTCATAGTTATACCAGTCTATATCTTCACTATTTGTTTGTACTACTGTGCCTTTCTCTGTATTGCTTGGGTCTGTAAACTTAATTGGTGTCATTCCCGTAGTTAGTCTTGGAACATTTACTCCTTTTCCTTCATTATACACATTACCTAATGCCTCTTCTATTTGCGTTTCTAAACTAGATAATCCTGTCGCTTCGTCTTTTTCTGCTTGCTTTGTCTGCTGTGCTGCCCTCTGAGCTTGTGTAATGATTCCGTTTTCTCCTACTATCATAGCTATGGAAACACCGGCAAGAATAATTAAAACTATGATAGTTACCACTAACGCAATGAGCGTAATTCCATTTTGTTTATTCTTTTGTTTTTGCATAATTTTATCCTCCTTACTTTTTCTTACAAGGAGGATTATACCTTTCTTCTATTTCTTTCTTATTCTTTATCTTTGTTTTTTGGTGGTTACTTATTTCCATAATTTTCGACATTATTCTTGGTGTGTCCCACTTATCCCTGACATTTTTGGGATATGTCACATTTATCCATGACTTAAATAAGACAAATATTTTATCGTACAATTGAAAGAACATCCCTAAAGTTCATTTGCTTTTTTTGTAATTCTTGCTACAATTACTGTCATATCATCTTTTTGTGTGCCATAGCCATTATCTATGGCTTCTTGCAATATTAAATCTGCTATTTTTTGTGCATCTTGAGTTTCTATTTCTTCTAATAAAAATTGTAACCACAATTCTTTATTCATATATTCTGTTGTGGATTCTATTACTCCATCACTACACATTACTAAAATATCACCTTCTACTAAGTCTCTTTCATATACCACTAAGTCGATATCTTCTACTATTCCTGTTGGAAGTCCAATTGCTTTTAGAATTTCTACTTGTTTTCCATGTTTTACATAGGTTGGACAAGCTCCATTTTTGATAAATTCTAATTGTTTTGCATATAGGTCCAAAATTGCAATATCTAATGTGGCGTACATATCTTCTTGTCCTGCTGCCATTTCTAATGTGGAATTAATTAATTTTAGGGAAGTATCTTTATCAAAACCAGATGTTAATAGTTTTTCTAGCATACTAATGGCTGTTTTACTACTTTTCTTTGCCTCTTTTCCGGAACCCATACCATCACTAATAGCAAGCAGATATTTTCCGTCATCTAATCTTGTTTGTATACTACTATCACCTGACATATTAGAGCCTGTTTTTGTTGCTCTTGCCACTCCAATTTGTATATTTTGTTTATCTTCTGCTACATAGGTATAGGAACAAGTAGACTTTCCTAAACGTAATCCACATTCCTGTTTTTGTAACATCATATGCATACCAAATACTTTTCCTATCATTCTTCCCATTTTCTTGACATCACAGGTAGGGTTTTCCACATTTTCACACACATCTGTGTATAATGTCACCTCTATTCTACCTGTTGCTTGTTGTTTAATACTAATATTTTTAATGGCTATTTCTTTTTGTTCCAGCAACTTTTGAATTTGTATTTTTTCTTCTACAAAAACCTCTTCTTTTGGTTTTTCTATTTCTTCTGCTAAATTACTGATTGCTTTAGATACTTCTTCTAACTGATTGGAAATTACTTTTTGATTTTCTTCTATCTTTTTTTGATAGACAAATTGTTTTTTACTTGCTTTATAGGCTTGTGTAATAGCTCTTAGCATATCTTTTATATCTTTTTCTATATCGTCTCCAATATAGTCTTTTTCTGCACCTACTATATAGCTATTATGTTTTTCTAGTAAATCTAGTAACTCTCTTCTGGTTATTTTTCCGTTTTCTTCTAATATTTTAAACAAATCCTCTAAAAAGCTTTCTTCTGGCAAATAGATGTCGTCAAATAAAATATTGTCTTCCATTCCCTCTAAATGATTTTGTAATTCTCTATCAAAAATACTTTCATTTTCTTTTTCTCGTTTTTGTAGTTCTTCTTCCTCCACTACAGTAGCTGCTGCCTCTCCATACGTTTTTGCCATTTGTGAAATAGTTTCTGACATGGAGTTTAGTTTAAAAATAGTTTCTTCACTTTCTTCTAGCTGATTACCTGTTGTAACAGGTAATAATTTTGTGCTACCAAATAAATCTTCTATATCTATCTTCACATTTTTAGGTACTGCTAAAAGTCCTAAAGCAGCTAAAAATATTTCTTGTATTTGGATAATAGATTCTACATTTCCATTAAATCGATACGTTAATATGGCATTTCCTACGATAAATCCTACAATTACACCTATTTTTCCAAATCGACTAAATATACCTGCTATCATACCAGAAATGGCATAGGTTCCTACTAAAACAGGATCTCCTTGTCCAATAATACCCACTACACATCCAATAGTAATTCCTGCTGTTGCTCCCACAAGGATACCATTTTTCCATCCCATTAATAATACTAGAAAGATGCAACCAATATTAGCAATAGAATAGTCAAATATATGTACTTCTGATAAGGTAGTAATAGCGATAGCTAGCATTAGGCTTGCTCCCATTACTTCTTCTATGGCATAAGCACGTTTTTCTCCTATTTGTGTCACAACTGATAAACTATTGACAAATATTTTATAGAAAATATAGGCCGCAACACTATACAAAATTCCTAGCAATAAATCGTACACCAAAACTTGATGAAAAAAAACGGTTCCTACTTGCACAAGAAGTGTACTTATTACTAATCTTCCACCTAATTTTCTTTTTTCGTTTCTATCTTGTTCATAGGTTACTGGCTTTATAAGCATTGTTATAATTAAAATAAATATTGTTAAAATTAAATTTAGCGTACTTGCTCCACCAAAGCTAATAGCATTTCCTATGGCTACTAGGATGGTTGTAATCCCTATGGGAATTCCATTTCCTAATATGGCTGCTAATATGGCAATTCCAAAAGGTGCTATTTCCTTTTGCTCCCCTATTCCTACCATAGATACCATAAAGGCAATTATATATAAAATAATATTCTGTTTTGTAAAAGCTCTCTGCATTGCCTCTACAAAAGACCTTTTTTTACTTTTTTTATATTCTACATCCTCATTCTGATTTTGCTTATCCTCGTCAAAATCTCTTGCTATATTCTGAAACATCCTTACCACCTCTTACTTTTTTAATTTCTTTTTTCCTGTTTCTATTCTAGTACAAGCTGTCTACAATATTTGTCGTATTTGCGCCCCAAAATTAAAAAAGTTTTTTACAACTTGTGATATATTTTTTTATTTATTTTCTTTTTCCTTCGTTTCTTTATTCTATTTTCACTTATTTTATCGTAAAATAGTCGAAAAAACAATAGGCTAGAAGAAAAATGTGAACATCTGCCAAAAGGCCGGCCCCTTTTGTCAGTTGTTCACATTCTTTTTTTGCTCTATTGCTAAATTTTATATATATACTATTATACTATAATATATGGTTTTTCCATACTTCCGTCTCCACCTCTTACAGTAATATCTGATTTTAACGCTATACATGGACGTAATCCAGTATCTCCATGTTGCCAAGCTTCCGTAGTACCGTCATTATATACCATACATAAAATACTAGAAGGCATATCTCCTTCTGGATGTGTATAACGTACATAAAAAGTATATTTTGTAGAATCTGGATAAACAAAATGAGAAGCTAACCAATAATATTCTCCTGTAATCCATATATTTCCCTCTTTTAATTGTTCTTCATCTGTCATGTAATTATTATCCTCTCCGTAGCATCCAGTATCATCACTTTCCCATCCACTTGGTCTAGTATAACTTTGCCAATCTCCAGGTGGTAGTATGATAGTAGTTTCTGTTACGCTATCTTTTTCTACAAATATTCCATTTTCATCTATTGTAGGAATGCTTCCTACACATCTTGCATCACTTGCATATGCATCATTAATATATTCTTCTGCTTCATTGTTTAAATTTTCTATAGCAGTATTATAAGATTCTTTAGCTGTTTTCCAGTCACTTCCTCCTAATGTTACATTTTTAACATTTTTATCGGATATAATTTGCAAACCATATTCTGAATTTGCTTCATATAATACTCTGCAAGTTATTACTCCATTTTCTCCACTATTATATTTGATATAATCGCCTACTTTTAACTGTTCTATCGGTATTTCTGGTAAATTATTTATTGCAGAATTATATGATTCTTCTATATTATCTAACTCTCCTCCATATATTTGCTGTATTCGTATATCACTTTCTAGTTGTGATTTTCTTAAGTTAGTGATAGCCATATAAGTTCCCATTAAAATCAGTACAAACATAAGAACTGTTACTACCACTAATGCTGCTATGGCCCCTTTTTCACTTTTTACTATTCTCTTCATACGTTTTCTCCCTTCTTTTTTCTTATGCTCCCCAATTTTTTCATTACTTATTCTTATTATGTTTATTTGTTTTTATATTTTTTGTACTCTTATTCTATCTTTATTCTCTTTTTTTGTCAATCTACTTTTGATGTTTCATAAAAGCAAAAAAGTCTCTATCTTTATACGATATCGACTTTCTTTTTATAACTTACATTTATGATAATATCTATTCTGACATAACTAAGCACGGACGAAATGTATTACAGGTATGACCATCTCCTGTATAACTACTAAAACAGAATATTCCAGCCAAAGAACCATTACATGCTTGTCCTCCATATTTAAAAATGGGACTAGTAGAAAACGGAATTTCTGAATAAGCTGTATCCCAAGCTGTTGTTCCAGTTGAACCAATTGATGTCTCATATACAGCATCTCCATATTTTATATCATTATACCCAGTATAAGTATCATAATATTTAGGATCTATTGTTGTAAAATCATAATATCTTCCATTAGATAAATTACCGCTTAGTACTCCTGCGGTGTAATCTATTGAGCCTCCAGCCATATCAAAAATTCCATATACATTTCCTGATGTGCTAGCATTAATTCCCCCTTCTGTATTATATCTATATGTATTATTAACATCTGTTGTACTTGCGTCCTGACTTGTTCCACAAAGCCCTGTTATTGGAGAATAATTCGTTCTATTGTTGTAATATGGATTGTTCCATACTGCTCCATTCTTTCCGTAAACACTTCTACTTAAATATGCACATGCTCCCCATTCTGTGTTTTTCATCATATGACTATCCACACTAGTCGCTCCTTCTACAGAATTGCCATCTGTGGTCAAGTTTCTACATACTGTAAATATATTTCCTACTGTTATACCTCTCCAACTGGTTACATTAGGAATTACTCTTACTTGCAAACTAGTTGTATTTCCTCCCCCTGTTGTTGTCAAATCTGTATTGACTGTTGCTTCACTTACTTGACTACTACTTGCCTCAAATTTTGCTACCCATATGCCTTCTAATTCTCCAAATCCTCCATTTCCACTATTCGTAAATGCTGGGTGTACTACCCATGTTCCTGGAGTTGGTGTTGTATTAGTGATTTCTCCTGTTTCTCCTATTGGTACATTGCTTGTCCCTTCTAGAAATTTTATCTCTATTGTTTGCGCTGTACTACTTCTTGTTGGTACTTTATAGGCATATCTTGGTATCCATACCCAATAGCAATCATTGCCTCCTCCTGTTGTTTTTATATTTGCCCAATGATTTATTCCTTCTGTATAATCATACCAATTACTTGGTGGATTTTCACTGATTGGTATGGTGTCATTTATTTCATATGGACTACTCTCTATATCCCACGCTACATAGTAAGTATTATCCTTATTAAATCCTTCTATATCTGGTGGATTTGTTACTGTTGTAAATATTGGTCCTTCCTCTACTTTTTCTCCGATAACCTCGTTGTACACTTCTTCTATTCTTGCTACATCTCCACCATACAGTTGCTGTATTCGTATATCACTTTCTAATTGTGATTTTCTTAAATTAGTAATAGCCATATAAGTTCCCATTAAAATAAGTACAAACATAAGGACTGTTACTACCACTAACGCTGCTATTGCTCCTTTTTCACTTCTTATTTTTTTCATATGTTGCTCCCTTCACTTTTATTTTCTTATTTGTTCTTTTTATTCTCAAGTGATTTTATGTCATTATGTTATTATTTTTACATTTTCTACTAACCCTCTTTAAAAACAAAAAAATCTAGGACCACTCTTCATCCTAGATTTTTTTCTATTCTATGTATGTTATTTTAATGTATATGTCATATTTGCCTCATAGCGAACACTATTTTCTATTTGTGAAAATTGAACTTTCAAGGTTGTAACGTTGGAAACATCATATATTTTTCCTGCATAATTCGTATTCAAATAGTCTATCGAGCGACCAGATTCTGAAGTTAATGTTGTATCATCTGCTATAATAGATAGATAAAAATAATTATCTGTTGTTCTATATCCTGTAAAGGTTCCTATTTCAAATGTATCATAATCGCTTACATCTATTGTTAAAGTAGCTATTGCATAACTTACATGTCTATAAGTACCTAACGTACCATTTAATTGCTGAGCTTTTCCTGCAATAGCATGTATATTTTGTGCCATCGTCTCTGCTGTATCTGTCTCAGCAGTTTGAATCCCTTCTTCTGTAATTGCTGTTGCTATTTGTTTTTTGAATGTATTTAATTCTGTCGTCAAATTTTGAATAATTTGTTCTTTTTCCTTTAATTGCTCTAATAACTTTGCTATTTGTTCATCCTCATCTGGAATAGTACTCCCTTGATTTTGTTCTAATTCTTCATATAGCTCATTTAGTTGTTTTTGTTCTTCTGTTTGGGCCAACATTATGTTTTCTCTAGCTTTCTCCGCCATTGTTATAATTCCATTGTCTCCTACTAAAGTATTTATACTCACTCCTGCTAATATAATTAATATGATAATCGTTACTGCTAAAGTTACCATTGTAATTCCATTATCTTTTTTCATTTTTTACCCCTTTTCTTATGTTTTTTGTATTATTTTATAGAATATTTCTTTTGTCTAATATAAATTTTATTTATTTTGCTATATACTTATTTACATAATTTTCAATATAAAAAGGTAAAAAATTTATTTTTCACGAGTATTTTTAGTCTTCTTATTTTATTGTAACAATTAGAAGCCTTTTACATCAATTATCTATTTTTTCCATTTTTCTTTTCTTTTTTCCGTAGTAATCCTTGTAGCTTACGCAAAAGAAAAAGAGAAAGCTTTCCGAAGCTACTTTTCAGTAATCTTCTTTTTCTTTCTCCTATCTTTTATGCAATTTAAAGAACGTCCCTAAATTGCAAGCTCTACTATTCTATGTTGTTGCAAACACTGCTGTACATCCAATATTCTTTGGTTTTCTGAACCTCTAAATTTTAGAGTTGGATTTTTCTTTTCTTGTACAAATCTACCATCTACTAAAACATCAATTTCTTTTAATGCTTCATTTGTTACTGTATCATTTCTTGCTTCTAACTGTTCTATGGTATAACCTGAATAACACCATACGTTAAAATTTGGTCTTACTTTTTTGACATCTTTAATGAAGCTAACTACCTCACCTATATTTTCTTTGCAAAGTGGTTCTCCTCCACTAATAGTAATTCCTTTTAAAATAGAATTTTCACATATTTTATCTATAATTTCTTGTTTATGAAATTCTTGTCCATAATTATAGTCTTGTGCTTGTGCATTATGACATCCAGGGCAATGATGTGGGCAACCACTCACAAATAATACGGCTCTCCATCCTAATCCATTGGATATACTTTCATCATAAAATCCTGCCATTTTCATTTATTTCTATCTCCCTTATTTTATATATTTTTCCTGTTTTTCAGAGAAGTAATTATCTTTTTTATGAAATATCTCTATTATGCACCTTTTATTCCATTATCTCCACCTATATGAGTTACTCTATCTCTTAGTTCTGCTCTTTTTGCATTATTCCAACGTTCTGTAGTTCCTACTAAATATCCGGTTATTCTTTGGATAGTATCTATATTTTTGCTTCCGCATACTGGACATTCTTTTAAATCTGCATCTGCATTTTCAAATCCGCAATCTAAGCATCTAGATCTTGTATGGTTTACACTACCATATCCCATATTATATTTATCCATTAAATCTACTACTGCTTCTACAGATTCTGGGTTGTGAGTAGCATCTCCATCAAGCTCAATATAGAAGATGTGTCCTCCTTCTGTCATAGCATGGTATGGTGCTTCTATTTTTGCTTTTTGCTCTGCTGTACATTTATACCATACTGGTACATGGTTAGAGTTTGTATAATATTCTCTGTCTGTTACTCCTAAAATCGTTCCAAATTCTTTTTGATCGATTCTGGTAAACCTTCCAGATAATCCTTCTGCTGGTGTCGCAAGTACAGAATAGTTTAAATCATATCTTTCAGAATAATTTTCACAACATTCGTGAATTAATCCTACAATTTCTAATCCTAATTTTTGAGATTCTTCTGATTCTGCATGATGTTTTCCAGTTAATGCTGTTAAACATTCTGCAAGTCCTATAAATCCTACTCCCAAAGTTCCATGTTTAATAACGGATGCAATAGTATCATTTGGTTTTAGATTTTCGCTATCTTCCCAAAGTCCACTCATTAATAATGGGAACTGTTTTGCAATAGCTGTTGATTGGAATTTATATCTATCATATAATTGTCTTGCTGTAATGTCACAATATTTTTCTAATTTTTGCATAAATATTTTCTTTACTGCTTTTTTGTAAGCTGCTGTCATGTGCTCTTCACTGCCTTTGCCTAATACAAAGCTGATACCTACTTGCTCTTGTGCTTCATAAGCTGACTCTATTGCAATTCTTGGAAGATTGATCGTAGTAAAAGATAAATTTCCTCTTCCTATAGAAGTATCTTCTCCATGTCTATCTTTAAATACTCTCGTTCTGCATCCCATGGTAGCACACTCATAGTAATATCTATTTGGGTCATCTTTATTCCACTTTGGATGTTGATTAAAGGTTGCATCTAAGTTAATAAAGTTAGGGAAAAATCTTTTTGCTGTTACTCTACATGCTAATTTATATAAATCATAGTTTGGATCTTCTGGTAGATAATTTACTCCTCTTTTCTTTTTCCAAATTTGGATTGGGAAAATTGGTGTTTCGTTATTGCCCACTCCTCTTTCTGTAGAAAGTAATAATTCTCTTATAATACATCTTCCCTCTGGTGAAGTATCTGTTCCATAGTTGATAGAACTAAATACTACTTGGTTTCCTCCTCTAGAATGGATAGTATTCATATTATGGATAAATGCTTCCATAGATTGATGTACTCTTCCTACTGTATTATTAATAGCTGCTTGAATATCTCTTTCGTCTCCCTCTAATCCTTTTAAATCTTTTTTAATATAATCTTTTACTTGATAATCATAAAGGTGAGATAAATCTTTATCCAAAAATTCTTCTATTTTTTTAATTTCTTCTATAAAAGAGGCTTTTACATATGGTGCTAAGTAGAAATCAAATGCTGGAATAGCTTGTCCACCATGCATTTCATTTTGTACGGTTTCCATGGAAATACATCCTAAAATACTAGCTGTTTCTATTCTTTTTGCTGGTCTAGAGGCTCCATGTCCTGCTTTAAATCCGTTTTTTAATATTTTATCTAATGGGTGTTGCAAGCATGTTAAAGATTTAGTTGGGTAATAGTCTTTATCATGAATATGAATATACCCTTTTTGGAATGCCTCTCTTGCTTCTGGTGATAGTAGAAAATCATCTACAAATGGTTTAGTTGTTTCTGAAGCAAATTTCATCATCATTCCTGCTGGTGTATCTGCATTCATATTAGCATTTTCCCTTGTTACGTCGTTTGCTTTAGTTTCTATAATTTCTAAGAACATTTCTTTTGTTTTAGATTTTCTTGCTACATCTCTATTATATCTGTAGGTAATATAAGCTTGTGCTACTTCTTTTCTAGAAGAAGACATTAATTTTTTCTCTACTAAATCTTGTATTTCATATACAGATACTTGATTTTTATCTTCTAATTGTTTTTTAACACTATCTGCAATTTTGTTGGCTAAATCTATATCTACACCTCCTGGTGTTTGTGACATAGCTAGTGTAACTGCTTTAATAATTCTTTCTGGATTAAATTCTGCAACTCTACCGTCTCTTTTAATAACTTGCATTGTAATACCCCCTATTTGTACATTTATTTTTCGATTTTGAGAACTGTTCTCATTTTTTGTTTTTTCTTTTTTCGATAAAAAATAGTATGTAGTTCTCTTTGAAATTATCTACATACTATATGAATTCTTTTAAAAAGTCAAATCTGTTTTCATAATGTTCGCATATTCTGTAAGTGTTGGTATTGCTAGGTTTTACGTGTTTTGTCAAATTTATCCAATCTGTTTTTTAGGCAACTTTTTTTCTGCAACAATTGGTAAAAGTCACTTCTTTTTTTCTGTTTCGTTTTTGTTACAGTTTTTTTACAAAAATATTACAATACTTATATTTTACTTTTATCTATTTTTCTCACTGTCATTTTTTGCTTATTTTTAGCTGTTTTGAAATTTCGCTTTTTAAAATTGATAATTATTATCAATTTTAGATTCTAATTTTTTCACCTGCATAAATTAAATTTGGATTTGTAATTCTATTTCTCTTTATAATGCTAGCAATACTAACACCATATCTTCTGGAAATGCTCCATAGCGTATCTCCCTTTCTCACTTCGTAAACAGTATGAAACATGTCTTTTTCTTGAAATGCTACTGGTATTCTAATTCTTTGCCCTATGTAAATGCGATTCGCATTCCTTATCCCATTATATTGTGCAATTGCCACTACACTTGTATGATATTGGCTTGCTATTTTGCTTAAAGTATCTCCTTTTTTTACAATATATATCATTTCTGAGCCATATTGCTGTTCAGAAGTACTTTGATTTTGCGGTATCATTAGTCTTTCTCCTGCATAAATCAAATTAGGATTTACAATATTGTTCAAACGTATTAGTTCTCCTACTGTGGTTTGATAGTCTTTGGCTATTTGTGACAAAGTATCTCCTCTTTGAATGATAATACTTATTGTATTACTTGGCGATGTAGGATTCGTAGGTTTTTCTACTGGTGGTAATATTGTAGTATCTGTCAATAAAATTTCTCGTGTAAATCTATCTTTATCTACATAGTTTTTTATCCCATTTACTCTACCTTCATCCGTATATTGCCAACCTATCCACGTATTCCAATTTCCATTTGGAGTAGGTTGTTCCACCTCATATTGTGCTACCCATAATGGGTATCTGCTTACTTCTCCGTAAAAAATATTGGTAGCATCATTGGTATTGCTATATACTACCATCTCTTTTTTGGTAAGATTTTCTACGGTTCTTAAAAATGTAAGTGCAATTGCGTTAATTTCTTCTCTATTCAAGTTTCCAAAACTTTCAAAGTCCATTGCTAGTCTCACATCTGGTGTTTTTCCTCCTATCACAGAAGCAAAAAAATTTGCCTCTATTACTGCCTCCTCTGTGGTTCTTGCCGTTACGTAATGATAAAAACCTACTTTTAGATTGTTGGCTTTTGCCTCTGTATAGTTTCTTTCAAAATAGGGATCTATAAAATTAGTTCCTTGACTCGCTTTCATATAGACTATTTCTATTCCTGCTTCTTTTACTGCTGCATAATCTATATTTTCTTGCCATCCACTTACATCTATTCCCTGATAAGTTATATTGCTCTCTGGTCCAAATGCATAAACTGGCTGAACAACATTAATTAGGGTAAATAAAAGTATTCCCATACCACTAGCAATTAATCTTCGCTTTATCATAATTTCCTCCCTTTTTTCTTATATTTTATGTCCTGTATTCTTTTTTGCTACTTTTTTATTTCTTCTATTTTTTTCTTTTCTTCATATATTATTACAGGTGATAAAAGTGAAAAAGGTTCAAGTATTTTTATTAAATGGAGTGCTACTAACAGTCACTTCCCTTCTTATGCGTACCATTGGGCTTTCTTTTAATGTGTATATTTCTAATAAAATTGGTACAGAGGCTGTTGGTATTTACCAATTAATTATGTCCGTTTATTCTTTTACCATTACGCTTGCTTGTTCTGGCATTAATTTGGCTGCTACTCGTATTGTTTCTGAACAACTTGCTTATGGTTTTGAAACTGGCATAAAAAAGGCAATGAAAAAATGCTTATTCTATAGCCTTAGTATGGGGCTTGTTTCTTGTTTTCTACTTTTGGCTCTTTCTCCTGTTATTTGTTCCTATTGGTTACATGGAAAAATAAGTACCTTTCCTTTACAAATATTGAGTTTTAGCCTTCCTTTTTTAGCAATGTCTTCTGCTATGAATGGATACTTCTCTGCTCTTCGTAATGTAAAAAAAAGTGTATTTTCGCAAATATTAGAACAATTTTTGCAAATGTATTTGGTTTCCTGCTTTCTTAATTTTTTCATGCCAGAAGGTTTAGATGCTGCCTGCCTTGCTCTAGTTTTAGGTAGTACTCTTTCTGAAATTGCCTCTTTTCTTTGTCTTTTTTTACTTTACTTACATGACAAAAGAAAATTAAAAGCAAATCTTTACCAAGATACGAATTATACCAAGCAGATTTTAAAAATCTCCTTTCCGATTGCCATTACCTCTTATATTCGTTCTGGGCTTTCTACTTTAAAGCAAATTCTCATTCCATTGCAATTAGAAAAGTCTGGTATGTCTTGCGAATATGCTATTTCTCGCTATGGCATGATTCATGGTATGGTTATGCCTCTTATTTTATTTCCTTGCACTTTTATTAATTCATTTTCCGGTTTGCTGATTCCGGAGTTTTCTTACATGCAAGCGAAAAAGAGTTATCGTAAAATGGAAATTGCTTTTGAAAAAATATTTAAAGTAAGTTTTTTATTTTCCTTTTTCATTTTGGGTATTTTTTGGTGTTTCTCACAAGAATTAAGTAGCATGATTTATCAAGAACCGGAAATTGCGAAATTCGTAAAAATTCTAGCCCCTCTTATTGTGCTCATGTACATTGATTCTATTGTAGATAGCATTTTAAAAGGGCTAGACAAGCAAGTAATTGTGATGGGAATTAATATTCTCGACTTAGTGGTTAGTATTTCTTTTATTTATTTTTTACTTCCTAGTAGTGGTATTGTAGGTTATATTATTGTGCTATACATTAGTGAAATTCTAAATGGATTAGTCAGTCTTTGGTTTTTGTGGAAGGAGACACATTTTTATTTTGATATAGCTAATTGGCTAATTAAACCACTTCTTAGCCTTTTACTATCCTCTTTTGCCCTTTCTATTTTACCTCCTGTATCCTCTAGTTCTTTTATAGGAGTTTGCATAGAAATTTTGTTATTTGGTGTATGCTATTTTTTGTTCTTATGCTTGTTTAAAGCTATTCAAAAAGAAGACGTGAAACTTTGAACTTTAAGGAACGTCCCTAAAGTTCAAAGTTCAATTTATGATAATTTTTTCTGTTTCTTTTTCTAAAGGAAGTTCTACTATAAAATTACTTCCTTTTCCTTTCTGGCTTTCTACCTCTATGCTTCCTTCTGACAACTCTACAATTCTTTTAACAATAGCTAGTCCTAAACCACTTCCTTCTTCGGAGCGCGAATGATCTACTTGATAAAATTTCTGAAATATTTTTTGTGTTTCTTCTGGCTCCATTCCTTCTCCTTCATCTTTTATTTCTACTCTTATTTTATCTCCTTTTTCTTGCATTTTTATTTCTATTTTTCCTTGGTCTTTTGAGAATTTGATGGCATTATCTATTAAATTCATCCATACCTGATAAATAAAGTCTTCGTCTCCGTATAAAAGGTGTTTCTATTAAGTCTATTTGTACTCTTAAGTTTTTTTGTCTCCATTTTGGTTCTAATGTGCTAATAATTTTTCTGATTTGTTCTGCTATGGAAATTTCTTTTTTATTAGTAATGCGATTTTGATTTTGCAATTTAGATAATTTTAATATATCTGACGACAAATGTAATAGTCTATCTGATTCTTCTTTAATAATTCCTATATATTCTTCTTTTTCTTCTTTGCTTAAATTTTCCTCTTTTAATAATTCTGCAAATCCTTCTATAGAACTAATAGGAGTTTTTATCTCGTGGGATATGGTATCTACAAAATCTTTTTGCAAGCATTCTATTTTTCCTAAATCTTTTACCATTTGATTGAAGTTATGCGTCAATTCTCCTATTTCATCTTCTCTTTTTGTTTCTAATTTTACATGGAAATCTCCAGCCGCTACTTTTTTTGTGGCTTCTGTTAGCTTTTTTATAGGGTTTAACATTTTTGTGGCAGATAATCTCATAAGAACTGCTCCTACTATGATCACATTTACAATTGCTAAAATCAGACCTCTACTCATGATAGATTGAATTTCTTCTATATTTTCTATTCCCTCTACGTGAATGTCTATTAATTTAGAACTAACTGCATTATTTACAATTATGTAGAAAAGGACGATTGTAAAAATAATGACTGCTACTAAGGCTATAATAAAGTCTCTACTAAGCGTTCTTTGTATGGATTTCTTTTTGCCAAATATCTTTTCAAACATTTTTCTCTTCTCCTTTCACTACTGCTTTATAGCCTATTCCTCTTATAGTAACAATTTCAAAATCGTCTACATCTGCTAATTTTTCTCTAATTCTTTTAATATGTACATCTACCGTCCTATAGTCTGACTCACTGTCTAATCCCCAAACTTCTTCTATTAATTGTTGTCTTGTAAAAATGGTATTCGAAGTGCTTAAGAGTTTATATAACAAATAAAACTCTTTTTGCGCCAGAGTATAATTTTTCCCTTTTTTGCTGGCAGATAATTGATGATAATCTAATACGAATTCTCCTATTTTTAGTTTTTTCTCATTGGCACTTTGTGCCCTTTTTAACAATACTTTTACTCTCAAAATCATTTCTTCCATGTCGATTGGTTTTACCATGTAATCGTCTGCTCCTAGTAAAAATCCTTCTTTCTTATCTTCTATATCTCCTTTGGCAGTTACGAGTAAAATAGGAATAGTATAATTTGCCTCTCTTAATTCTTTTGTTAATTCATAACCGTCTATTTCTGGCATCATAATATCACTAATGATTAAATCTATATACTCTTGGTCTAAGATATCTAATGCTTCTCTTCCATTCACCGCTTCATAATAGGTATATCCATTTCTTTTTAAATAAGTGACCATTAATTTTCTCAAATTTTTATCATCTTCTACTACTAATATGCGAAACATTTTTTCTCCTTTTTTTTAATATAAAGGTGAACTTTAGGGACATTCCTTAAAGTTCACCAAAATTTCAACTATTTTAATTTACTCATGGTATAAGCTGACTCCACAATGTTGATAATTTCATAAACAGCCAAAGCAATTCCTAATACGGAAATAGTAACTGCTAAAACTGTTGGGAATGGGTTTGCTATAATAAAAATACCAAGTAATAATGTAATAATAGAACAAATTAAAATCACTACCCAATTGCTTCCTTCTATATCTTTAAAGTTAATTGCCATTTGCATTTTGATAATACTCTTTACTATCATCCAAACACCTAATAGAATTGGTAAAAATATGACTAAATAATCCGCACTAATTAGCATTAGAACACCAGATAATATCTCCATAATTCCTTCTGCAAACTCAAAATTGATTAGTCTATTTTCTGGTGTTGTTTTGCAATAAGATACAATATGAATAATACCATCTACTATTACAAATATGCTAAATATCCATATAATGGCTACTACAGATTTGATTGGCATAAATATTAAAAATAAAGATAAGATTAACATTAAAATGGAAACAAACATAGAATTTTTTTCATACTTTCTTACAAACTCTTTAAACATTTTTCTTCCTCCTTTTTCATTTTGGTAAATTTTTAAATATTACTTAAATGATAGAATAAGTTCTGCAATTTAAAGAACGTCCCTTAATTGCAGCTAAAGTTCAATAATTTTTTCCCATGTTCTATTATCTTTTCCAAAATGGCCATAATTGGTCGTCTTTTTATAAATTGGTTCTTTTAAGCTTAGGTACTCTATCATTCCTTTTGGCGTTAAATCAAATTTTTCTTTTATCATTTTTAACAATTCTTCTTCTGTTTTCTTTCCTGTTCCAAAGGTATCTATATGCATAGAAATTGGTTCTTCCATTCCTATTCCATAGGAAATTTGGATTTCACATTTTTGGGCATATCCATTTGCTACTATATTTTTAGCAATATGACGAAGCATGTAACTAGCAGTTCTATCTACTTTTGTGGCGTCTTTTCCAGAAAAAGCTCCTCCTCCATGTCTAGCATATCCTCCATAAGTATCTACTATGATTTTTCTTCCTGTTAACCCTGTATCTCCTAGTGGTCCTCCAATCACAAATCTTCCTGTAGGATTGATGTAGATTTTTGTATTTTTGTCCATCATTCCAGAAGGAATTACTTTGTTTATTACTTTTTGCTTGATATCTTTTCTTAAGGTCTCTATCGCTACTTCTGGCTTATGTTGTGTAGATATTAAAATTGTTTCTATTCTTTTTGGTCTATCGTTTTCATATTCTACGGTTACTTGTGTTTTTCCATCCGGTCTTAAATAAGGAATTTCTCCTGTTTTTCTTGCTTTTGTTAGTTCATAGGACAATTTGTGTGCCATTGCTATGGCATATGGCATATATTCTTCTGTTTCGTCACAGGCATACCCAAACATAATGCCTTGGTCTCCTGCTCCTCCTACGTCTACTCCCAGCGCAATATCCGGACTTTGTTTGGTTACATTTACTTCTATTTTGCAAGTTCTATAGTCCATATCTGTAGTCTCATTATCATATCCAATTTCTTTTATTGTTTCTCTTGCAATTTTTTCTATATCTATTTGCGCTTTTGTTGTAATTTGTCCAGCAATCACTACTTGGTTTTTGGATATGAATGTTTCTACTGCCACTCTAGACTCTTTATCTTGTTCTAAGCAAGCATCTAATATGCTATCAGAAATACTATCACATACTTTATCTGGATGCCCTTCTGTTACACTCTCTGAGGTAAAAATATAGTTTTTCATTTTTTGCTTCCTTTCTTCCAGCTTTTTTCCTACTACTCTTTATGGTAGCTAAACAGTGCTTATTTTTCTTTGTTACTTCTTTTAGTATACACTATTTTTTCTTTTTTAGCATCTAAAATCTTAAAATTTTGACTTTGTGTCGTTACTAATCAGTGTTTTTGTATTTTTTCATTAGCACCAGTTACAAAATTTAACTTTTCTATGAATTTTCTAATTTAGCTAATCTTTTTTTCGCTTCTTCTCTTTCCTTTGGAATTTTATCTTCTACTTCTTTTCTTCTTGGGTCTGTTTCCCATAATTTATCTGCTGTTTTTCCCCACTCTTTTGAGATTTTTTGACATTTTGCGCATAAACTATCTACATCTTCTGGATGCAATAAATCTGTAGAATGTGCCCCACATTTATGTACCATTTCTGCTAGTTTTCCAGAATTGTCTAATAAAGGACATGGTCTTAATAAGTTATCATGGAATGGTTGGTTCTTTTGATATTCTCTAAAAATTGGTTGTTTTAATGTATCTAACAAATCCATGTCTTTAATGTTTGCATTAGAATAATGGATGAATACGCATGGCTCTACATCTCCATTTGCATTAATATGCATATAATGTTTTCCTCCTGCTATACATCCGCCTACAAAACGTCCATCGTTCCAGAAATCTATTGTGAAGATTGGTTTTGTTCTTCTATATTCTGCTAGTTTATGATACATTTCTTCTCTTTGCTCTGGTTTTGTAATTAATTCTACTGCTGCATCGCAACCTACTGGCATGTAGTTAAAATACCATCCATATTTACAGCCTTTTGCTATCATAGTATCTAGGTATTCTTCTGATAACACATATTCTGCATTTTGGCTAGTATCACAAGTAGAAAATCCGAATAGAATTCCTTCTTTCTTTAAAATATCCATTGCTTTCATTACTTTTTGATAAGTACCTTTTCCTCTTCTAGCATCTGTACTCTCCTCAGTTCCCTCTACACTAATGGAAAAAGAAAGGTTGCCTACTTCTCTTACTTGTTTAGCGAATTCTTCATCTATTAATGTGGCATTGGTAAAAGCAACAAATATACAATCGGAATGTTTTCTGCATAAAGTTAATATTTCTTCCTTCTTTACCAATGGCTCCCCTCCTGTAAATAGATACCAATAAGTTCCTAATTCTTTTCCTTGTGTTACTATTTTATCCATTGTTTCTAATCCTAAATTTAGGCTTTTTCCGTATTCAGCTGCCCAACAACCAGTACACTTCATATTACATGCTGTAGTAGGATCCATTACAATAGCCCATGGTATTCCACATCCTTCTCTTTCCTTTACTTCATTTGTTTTTGCAATTCCTTTTATGGCTGAATTAACAATAAAGTTACAAATAAATTTTTCTAGTACTTTTTCATCAATGTCATTTAACATTCCCATAATATATTGATACCAATTATTCTCTGGGTTTGAAACTACTTCTTCCATAAAGTCATATTGCTTTTTCCACATTCCCTCCTTATCAAATTTTTCTACGAATTGTAATAATTTAGGTAAATTTTCTTTTGGATTTTTTCTAATCTCCTTTAGTGCTTGTTTAATTGCTATTTCTTGTGTTTTTTCTTTTACTGCTCCCATTTTCTTTTCCTCCTTCTTTTTTGTCGAATTTTGTTATTTTTTGAATTATATAGGGGAATTATGAACTAATCATGAACGAAAATGTTTTTAGAAAAGAAAAAATAGTAAGAATTCGATTAGTGATTCTTACTATTTTTTATATCTTTTATTTTATTGGTTATTTTTTAATGGAAAATCATCATTGATGTAGCATAGTTATTTCCTGATGCATACATTTTTGCTGAAATGGTTTTCCCTTCTCTAAACTTGCAATAATATATTTTTACAATATGATGTGCCCCCATACTACCTTGTTGTGCATTAAAGGATGTGATTTCTGTTTGCACTTCTACACCTTCTCCTGTAATATATAAATCAGGTAGATAGAAAGCATTCGCACAAGTTATTAAATAGCCCTCTTGTGTTCCTTCTGGTACTGTTAAACTACATGTTGTAGAACCTACACCTGCTGATGTAACTACTTCTATCTCTTCCGGTTTTTGAAATAACATAAGAGAAGTTGCATAGTTATTTCCTCCGGCTGCCATAGTTGCAGTAACTATTCCTTCTTCTACAAAAGTACAATAAAAAATTTTTACAATGTGATTTGCTCCCATACTAGCTTGACTTGCAGAAAAAGATGCTACTTCTTTTTGCGTATCAATGCCATTTCCGCTAATCGTTAATGTTGGCATATAAAAGGCATTTGCACAAGCTACGATATATCCTTGAGTTATACCAGTTGGCACTGTAATACTACAAGAAGTAGCCCCTGCCCCATTGGATACCACTGGCGTTATATTTCCACCATTAAAAGAAGATATTTGCGCTATATTTTCTGCCATAGTTTCTGCAGTATCTGTTGGCTCTGTTGCCACACCTTTTTTGGTAATTGCTTCTGCTATTATCTTTTTAAAATTTTCTAATTTTTCTATCGCATCTATTTCAGAATCATCAAAAATTCCATCTCCGCTATTCTGCATTTCTTCATATAATTGGTTCAACTGGTGTTCTTCTTCTGTTTGTGCTAATTCTATATTTTCCCTTGCCTTCTGTGCCTGCGTGATAATTCCATTGTCTCCTACTGTCATATTTAAGCTAACTCCTGCTAAAATAATGAGAACAATAATAGTTACTACTAAGGATATCATTGTTACTCCGCTATTTCTTTTCATCTCTCTCCTCTCCTTTTTCTTATGTTTTCCATTTTCATGATAGATATACAATTTTAATTATGTTTATTAGTTATTATTGTTTTACTTTTTTATTTTAACTTTTTTGTTATAATATGTCAATATTTCTTGGCATAAAAAAAGTTCATCCTTTATGTGTATTTTGAATAAAAAAGAAAGAAATAGAATTTGCTATAGAATATAAAGCAAATGTGCTAAGTGTTGTAAAATTAAGCTAATCATTGATTCAATTTTGTTAATTAGCAACTTTGATTAAGCTTAAAGTTTCTTCACTAAGTAAATAAATATTATCTTACAGGAGGATTTTAAATGAAAAAAATCAAAAAGGACACACAGGTAGTTGTTAAACACATCCTTGGCGAAACAGCTGAGGTCCTTGTTACTCGCTTAGGGAATAGCAAATATCAGTTTAACTGTGACGCTTATGTCGCTGGTGAGTATTGCAAAGGTGCTATGCACCGCTCCTGAGACAGGAATAGATTTCCTTTCCGGTTATACTGCAGGTCATCTTGATCCTAGAAAGCATAACCGGATCAAGAAAATTTCTCGTAGTGCTTGGAACTCTTATTCAGCATACCTAATGCCGAATCCTAATCTAGCAACGGAGATTAGAGAAAATCCTAATTGGCCCATGATGTTTAGTGGAGAGGACGGTATTTCTCCCGAACTGATAGCGTCTGCCAAGAAGGTGATTCTCGAAGCCTATGATTTGAATGATAATCTGTTGAAGGAGCGTTATGTTTATGACAGAGACTCTGAAAAAGTAACAAAAGAGTATCTGCATAATTGGCCTTTCGACTACGATGAAAAAATTATAGGAGAGTTTGATTGGCGCACTGAAAAGGAGGAGTAATATTTATTTATGAAATGCAAGCCTTATGGCAGGATTTATTCCTGCCATAAGGCTTTTTTGTATAATATGTTTCTTTTTATTTATTTTTATTCTACAATATCGTTAAATTGCGATGAACTTTAAAGAACGTCCCTAAAGTTCATGCAATTTTAGAAACGTCCCTAAATTGCAAATTCTATGTGATTGGATATCAAGTTGTCGCTGTTATCCACATTTTTTGCTAAGTCTGTGGATAAGTATTTTTTATTATCGTCTGGGAATACGGTTACTACTGGCAAATCTATTTTTTCTCTTAAGATAACTGCTCCTAAAAAATTGGCTCCTGAAGAGATACCTACGCCCAAGCCTAATTTTTTAGCAAGCAATCTTGCCATATTCACTGCATCTTCGTCATTAATGACAATCACTGTATCTATCATATTTCTATCTACTATTTCTGGTATAAAATCGTCTCCAATGCCTTCTATTTTATGCTGCCCTATTGCTCTATTTTTAGACAATAATGGCATTTTATCTGGCTCTATGGCAGCAAGCACTATGCTTGGGTCTTGTTTTTTTAGTCTTCTTCCTACTCCCATTAGGGTGCCTCCTGTACCAATACCAGACACAAATCCTCCTATTGGCTCATGCACTTGTTCTAGTATTTCTAATCCTGTTGTTTGGTAGTGTGCCATCATATTATCTCGGTTAGAAAATTGATTTACATAGAATCCGTTTATTTTACTAGCGTAGTATTGTGCCTCTTGAATACAACGTCTAAATCCTCCTTGCTGTGCGGAATATAGTTTTACTGTGGCTCCATAGTTTTCCATGATTTTTACACGTTCTTCACTTACCCAATCTGGCATGAATATGTACACGGGATGCTTTTCTCTTGCTCCTATGGCTGCTAAAGAGATACCTGTATTTCCACTAGTTGCCTCCACGATTGCTTGCCCTGGCTTCAATTCTTTTCTTTGTTTGGCTCTTTCTATAATATAACTTGCCATCCTATCTTTAATACTTCCTGTCATATTAAAAGCTTCTAACTTGGCATAGATATATCTTTGATTTCCTTGATATTTGTATTTTATTTGTATCATCGGTGTTTTTCCTATTATATTTTCCATTCTGTTTCTCCTTTCTTTTTACCCTATTGTATGCTTTTTGTCATTTTTGGTGACAAGCAAAAAGAAGAAAGCTTTTTCCACTTTCTTCTCTTTTATCCATTTTATCTCTACACATGCCTTTTTCATGTTCACGCTCCTATTCTTTAAATCATTTGAATACCAAACATGTCCATGATATCTTTCATTCCTTCTACTATTTCTTCTTTTGAAAACTGCATTTGACTTAATTCTTCTTCTGTTTTTTGATTTACCTTTGTGTAAAAATCTATGGCTATTTCCAAATAGGAAGGATTTTCTACGGATATCTCTTCAAATAATATATTCTCCGCTTCGTTAATTTTCCCTTCCTGAAAAGCTTTATCTATTCGGTAATATAGTGCGTTACAGGATTTATGTGCTTCATCTTCTATCACTTCATACTCTGTATTTTCCTTTCCTAAAAATACATCTCCTATTACTCGAATCATTTCTTCTATTTCTCTAGATATACTATCTTTTTCGTATAACATTTTTTCCTCCTCTTAAATCCAATCGCCAAATTTGCGTATATATAATTTCTTTACAATTAAAGCTACAAAACAATATAGAATTGGTATGACAAAAATAAGTCCTATAAAGGTTGGTGTTAATGGTACTAATCCTAAGAATTCTCCTATAAAGGTAAATGGTATGCATACCGCTACCGCACACAATACAAAGGTAAATAAGTACACGGTTTTAGATGCATGGCTTTCTAAAAATGGAATTTTAGCTGTTCTAATAATATGAAGTCCTATTAAATTAGATACAATTCCATAAGAGAACCAGATACTTTGGAATAATGCTGCTTGCCCCTCTCTAATATCAAAAACAAACCATAAAAGCCAGAAGATTAATAAATCGAAAATAGAACTAGTTGGTCCCATATATAGCATAAATCTTTTTAAGCTTTTCATATCCCATCTTCTTGGTTTTTCTAAATATTCTTCATCTACATTATCGGTTGGCAAAGATAACTGCCCTATATCATATAACAAGCTTTGTACTAATAATTGAATTGGAGTAATCGGGAAGAATGGCAAAAAGATGCTGGCAATTAATACAGAGGTTACCTCACCGAAGTTGAAGCTAGCTGCCATTTTGATATATTTTAATAAATTACCAAAAGTTCTTCTTCCTTCTATTACACCTTGTCTTAATACATCTAAATCTTTTTCTAATAGAATAATATCTGCTGTTTCTTTTGCAATATCTACGGCGGTGTCTACCGATATACCTACTTCTGCATTTACTAGGGATGGACTATCATTAATACCATCTCCCATATAACCTACTACATTACCTGCTTCTCCTAAAATTCTAACAATTCTCGCTTTTTGGATAGGAGATAATTTGGCAAATACATTGGTATTACGAAGTAGTCTTTTTACTCCTATATCGGACAATTTATCTATTTGGTTACCCAATACAATTCTTTTTGTATTAATGTTTACCCTTTCACACACTGTTTTGGTAACGTATTCATTATCTCCGGTTAATACAATGACTCTTATACCATGTTTATTTAAGTTTTTAATGGTTTCTTTTGCGCTCTCTTTTGGCGGATCTAAAAATCCTATAAATCCTAACAATACCATGTCTTTTTCATCTTGTACAGCAAAATGTTCTACTTTTTCTATGTTATTTTTTTGACATACTCCTAATACACGTAAGCCCTCTTTATTCATCTGCTTTGCCTGTTCTAATATTCCTTTTTTTAAGGCAGGCGTCATACTACTTACTTGCCCTTTATCATCTACAAAGCTACAAATTTCTAAGATTTCTTCTATGGCTCCTTTGGTAATTAATTGTTTTTTATTTTGCTTATCTTTTACAACAACAGATAATCTTCTCCTAGAAAAATCAAATGGTATTTCATCTATTTTTTCATAGTTTTCTACTATTTCTGCTATGCCTTCCTTTTTAGCTCTTTCTACAATGGCTACATCTATATTCCCTTCTAACCCTGTCTGAAAATAGCTATTTAAGAAGACATGCTTTAAGATTCTTTTGTCTTCTTTTCCGTGAACATCTAAGTATTTTTCTAGCACAATCTTATCTTCTGTTAGCGTTCCTGTTTTATCTGTACATAAGATATTCATAGCGCCAAAACTTTGGATAGCATCTAGTTTCTTGATAATGGTCTTTTTCTTTGCCATACGGTTGGCACCTTTTGCCAAACTAGAGGATAATAACACTGGTAGTAATAAAGGTGTAATTCCAATAGCAATTGCTACAGAAAAAGTGAACGCTACCAACACACCATGTCTTGCTACATTTATCATAAAAGTGATGGGAATTAATACCAACATAAAACGTATTAATAGTTTACTAACACTTTCTATTCCTTTTTGAAAAGCTGTTTTAGGCTTTCCAGTTTGAACGGTATGTGCTACTTTTCCAAAATAGGTATTATCTCCTACTTTAATTACTACTGCTTTTCCATATCCACTCATTACATTTGTTCCCATAAAACAAATAGTATCTAGGTCTGTAATAAATTCTAAATCCTCTTTTGTTTCCATTTGTGTTTTTTCTACTTTTCTAACACTATCGGATTCTCCTGTTAAAGATGATTGATTGACATATAAGTCTTTTGCTTCTAGCACTTTCAAATCTGCTGGTATAATGTCCCCTGCGGATAATAGTAAAATATCACCTACGACTATCTCTGACATAGGTATCTTTTGCTCTTTTCCCTCTCTAAACACTGTTGCTTTTGCTTCTACCATACTCTTTAGTTTTTCTGCTGCTTGATTAGAGCGATACACTTCAAAAAACTCTAATAGGGTACTGATTATCACCAATAGTAAGATAACTGTAATATTGGCATAACTAGGTGGACTACTTAAATACACATCTGTGTAGAAAAGAACCACTGTGATACCTAATAAAATTAAGTTAAATGGACTAATAAAACTTTCTATTAAATAATGATACCACTTTTTTGGCTTTTTTTGTTTCATTTCATTTTTCCCATATTTTTTACTATTCTCAACTACTTGCGCACTATTTAATCCCTTTTCTACATCTATATTTTGTTCTTCTTTCCATTCTTCTACTGAAGCAAACGCTTCTCTCCCATACAATTTTTCAATATCTATTTTTTCTTCTCTATCAGCCATGTTATTTTTCCTCCTTTGCCACCCTATTATAACACGAATTTTTTATCTTTCATCATTTTTTTGTATTTTTTCCCATCTTTTATTTACCACATTCCAATTTACTATATTCCAATAGTTTTGTACATAATCCGGTCTTTTTGTTTTATATTGTAAATAGTAGGAATGCTCCCACATATCTAATACTAAAACGGGAATACAATCCCATAAACTTAAATTTTGATGCTTTTCACATTGCAATATCTCTAGCTTATTCCATGCTCTTACCCATACTAATAAACACCAACCTGATGCCTCTACTTGTATAGCAGCATTCGTAAATTGCTCTTTAAAAGCTTCGAAACTACCAAAATCTTTAATGATTTGCTCCATAAGTGTCATACTTGGAGTAGACGGAATAGCAGGTCCTAAATTTTCAAAGAATTTTTCATGTAAGATGGCTCCTGCTCCAAAAAAACTTAAATTTTTCTCCAAGCATTTTATATTAGAAAAATCTTTATTTTTTCTTGCCTGTGCTAATTGTTCTTGTGTTTTATTGGTATTATCGACATATCCTTTGTATAAAATTTGATAATGTAATTCTAATGTTTCTTTGCTATAATAGGGTTCTAATGCATTGGTTGGATAAGGTAATTCTATCATTTTTAACATTTGCTCACCTCCTTTTTCTATTGTATGGCTTGCTTTTTGTTTCATGCTAAATATCGTCTTTCAAATTCCTCTATTGCCATAGGAAGTGCATAATAATAGCCTTGTGCTATATCACAGCCTATGGTTTTTAAATACTCTGCTTGCTCTTTTGTCTCTATTCCTTCTGCAATAGTAGTCATTTTTAATTTTTTTGCCATGCTAATTATGGTTTCTATGATAATTTTTCCCCTTTTATCTTGCGTTACTTCATCTACAAAAGATTTATCTATTTTTAAAATGTCAATTTCTATTTGCCTTAACATGCTAAAGGAAGAATAACCTGTTCCAAAATCATCCATGGCCACTTTAAAGCCTAGAGCATGTACCTTTCTTTCTGCTTCTTTTGCCGCTTCTATATCATGCACGATTGCTGTTTCTGTCATCTCCAATTCTATATATTTAGCTTCTATTCCGTATTTTCTGATAGTTTGCTCTAATTCTTCTACATGATGGGGATTGTATAAATGCCTTCTCGATTCATTTACTGCAATAGGTATTTTTTGTTTCCATTTTTGCATATGCTGGCATACGGTTTCTAATACATATTGATCTATTTGGGTAATAAAACCTGTTTGCTCACAAAAGGGAATAAAACTACTTGGTGGTACCATAATGGCTCCTCTCTGCCATCGCACAAGGCTTTCTGCACCCACTAATTTTTCTGAATTTAAGTCAAACTGTGGCTGCAAATACACTTTTATTTCTTTATTTTCTAAAGCTTGTTCTATTTCTTTCTGATTCATCCGTTTTCTTCTTTCTATTTTTCTATTAGATAATGGTTTTATTAGTTACTTCTTAGAGAACAGGTATATTTATCCAATTTTTTTGAACCTTCTTGTCGCAACCTTTGATGCAAAATGTCGTATAGCAGACATTTTGCGGTAGGCTGCTTCAATCGCACTCGCCTTATACAAGGCTCGTTTGGTCGCTACGCGGTTTTACAAAAATTTTCTAAATATACCTATTCTCTAGGACTTAAAAATCAAACTTTTATAGAAAACCATTATCTACTCACATTATTTCCATTTTTACCTTATCTTATCCTTGTAAGTTATGTGATTTTGTTATATAATTGTGACATAAAATAAAGGTTTTATTATATAGATTTTCTTTTATATAATAAAGAAGGAGTAGAAAATGGATAGAGTAGCTATTCTTTCGGATGTTCATGGAAATATAACAGCACTAAAGACTGTTATGGAAGATATAGAAAAAAGACAAATTCATAAAATTTATTGTTTAGGAGATTGCGTTATCAAATGTGCGAATCCAGACAAAGTAATCGATTTATTAAGAGAAAAATGTGACGTCATCATAAAAGGAAACTGTGATGCTGTTATTTGCAGACCAGGTGTGGAATATGGGCGTTTTTGGAGTAGAGATAAAATTGG
The DNA here is from genome assembly GCA_946493085.1 of uncultured Clostridiaceae bacterium. Taxonomy (GTDB): domain Bacteria; phylum Bacillota; class Clostridia; order TANB77; family CAG-508; genus UMGS1663. The sequence continues at coordinate 3,408 of CAMMAC010000004.1, read as the reverse complement.
TGAAGAACGTGCCAACTTTATCCATCATTGCCCTATTTCTTACGACTTTTATATGAGTGGTCATTTGATTCGCCTTTTTCATGCTTCTCCTTCTGGGCTAGAAGATATTTTTAATCCTGTTTACTCTAACAGTGACTCTAGATATTTTAACCATATTATTACTAACCCAGAAGAATTATTTAAAAATACAGAATTTCTAGGAAAAAGCACAGAGGAGTCTACTCCAGATGTCATTGGTTATGGACATCTGCATACACCTAATCTTTTCCGCTTTGGTAACAAAACCGTTTTTAATGTAGGTAGTGTGGGTATCCCCACAGAAATGCTAAATGAAGATGAAAATGATCCTACTAATCGCTTTTCTACCATGTCTTCTTACGTTATTTTAGAAGGAGATTTAGACTCTCCTACACTTTCTTCTCTTTCTTTTACTTTTGTAAGACTACCTTTTGACATTGGTAAAGAAATTGAATATTTAGAGGCTTCGGATATGCCTAACAAAGAAATTATTATTCGAACTTTGCAAACCGCAATTCACTAGTTTTGTATATTGTTAATATGATATAACAAGAAAAAAACTTTATTTTATATAAATTTTCGATAAAATAAAGAAAAATAAAGGATGGAATTTATGGAAGATATCGATCTGGCAAAACAAATTTTAAAACAGTATCACCAAGAGCATTTATGGAATTTTTGGGAAGAACTGACGGAAGAAGAAAAACACTCTCTCGTGAGTCAAATTCTTTCTATTGATTTTGCACAAATTTTACAATTATATAACCATTCTAAAATAGATGAGGTCATCTCTCCTCATGATTTATCAGCTTTGCCCTATACCGACAAAGAAGAGCTTTCTTCTTCTGAAATAAATAGTTTTGAAAAAATAGGAAATGCTGCTATTTCTAAAGGGAAAGTAGCAATGGTTACACTGGCAGGAGGTCAAGGAACTAGACTTGGTTATAAAGGGCCTAAGGGTACTTTTGAGTTAGATTTGAAACCTAAAAAATCCTTATTTGAAATTATTTGTGACAACTTAAAAGAAATCAATGATACCATGCAAACCACTATTCCTTGGTATATTATGACTAGTATTTATAACGATGAGGCTACCAAATTATTCTTTCAGCAGAAAAATTATTTTGGTTATCCAAAAGACGCTATCTTTTTCTTCTCTCAATCAGAGTTACCTATTATTGATACCAATGGGAATTTAGTATTAGAGGAAACTTTTAAAATTAAAGAAGCTTCTAATGGAAATGGAGACGTTTTTTCTGCTTTAGCAAAGGCGGGGTATCTTTCTTCCATGAAGAAGCAAGGAATTGAATGGGTATTCTTTGCAGGCATTGATAATGTTCTACTAAAAGGTGTAGACCCTCTTTTATTGGGGCTTACCATTCAAAATGGGCATTTGACTGCTTCGAAAACACTTCGCAAAGAAAATCCAGACGATAAAGATTGGATATTTGCCTCCAAAAAAGGCAAACCTTCGATTGTGGACTGTTGTTATTTAACCGAAGAAATGAAAAACCAAATAGATGCATCTAACGGACATGATTGTTTTCGCGATATCAATGTACTTTCTCATCTTTTTCATATCAGTGCATTAGAGCAATTAGCAAAAGATCCTCTTCCCTACCATCGCGCTTTTAAGAAAAATACCTTCGTGAATGAAGAAGGAATGAAGCAAGTACCAGAAAAGCCTAATACATTTAAGTTTGAAAATTTTATTTTCGATGCTTTTGCTTTCTTCCCTTCTATTCAATTGCTTCGTATAAAGAGAGAAGACGAATTTGCACCCATTAAGGATTTTAACGGTCCTTACAACCCAGAAGTTGCTACTATATTATATGAAAAAGTGAAACTACATAGAGAACATGTAGACGAAGAAAAAGATTAGAAAAAAATTAGAAAGAAAATAATCATCCACGGGGAGAACCCGTGGTTTACCCGTGAAGTTAATTAGAAGGAGAAAGATTAGAGAGGTTCTAATCTTTTTCTTTATGAGTGCCATGTTTTTTGTCCGCTATTGCGGATTTTTATTTTTAGAAGAGCTTGTGTGTTAACTTATTCTAGTTGGTGTGATTTTGGGAGTTATTTTTTGTTTTTATGCTTTTTATAACCAAAATATCCACCAACTCCCAACAATGCTAATATTAGAGTTCCTCCTAATAGACTTGTATCGTCTTCGGTCTTTGTTATATTCTCATTTACGCTATTAGTTTTACTAATTACTGACGTTTTTATGATACTACTAGTTGCTTCTTTTTTTGTTTCTTTTACGTTTATTTTTATTGTACTTGTTTTTCCATTCGCACTGGCTACTGTTATATCTGCTATTCCAGCTTTTTTTATCAGTTGTGTCTTTATTATTTAAAATCTATTTGTTTTTCTGTTATATTTATTCCAATCAATTTCATAAGTCTGGCTTTCTCTTTCATTATCTACTTTTAATAAAATATCTTTTCCTACTATTCTACATGCAAAATAATAAACTATAGCATCATCAGCATGAAATGTTCTATCTATTTCGTCATTAGATTGTATCTCATGTTTTGATATATTGTATAATTCTACAAATAATACTAATTTATTGGTAATCTCTTCTTCTATTATTTTCTTTTTAATTACATATTGTACTAATTTACCTAATGGAAATTTAGCAGTTTGTAATTGACTTATTATGCTTTTTCTTTTTAAATATATTTTTATTACTTCTTCTAAATGATGTCCGCACTCTTGTATTATATATCTGGCTGTATCGCTAATATTTAACAAATCTATATTACTTCTAACATATTGTAAACACCTATAAGTATTCCTAAATGCTGTTCCCTGAAAAGGATTTGAACGTGCTGGATCACAACCTTGACAATAACCTCCTATTCCTCCTATCTCTTGATCAAACTTCCATAAATTTATAGTTTTATATTCATCGACCTCTCTTTTTATTTGCTCAATAATATAATTAATTTTTTCTATTTGTTCTTTACTAAATATTGAATATAACTTTTTTGTTTGTATTAACATTTAATAACATTCCTCTCTTTTTTTACATTTTATCATCTTTTATTATAAATAGCTATAAATATTATACTACTAATTATGCCCTGCTTTGTATAACACTGCTAAGACTTAATACCTTCGGGTTATGAGCGAGGTTTGACCAGTTTTTGTAGTTTTGTGAAAATTAGAGTTTTTGTTGGTATTTCAGTATTTACAAGAGTTTCTATTTACAGAACGTTTGTGCATTTTTAAGGCATTTTTTGAGAAGATTTTACCCAATTTTTACCCAATTCATATAGTACGTTTGTTCTAGTATTTTAGGCTCTTGTAAGAGATATTTTTATTGAAAAAAATTTTAATTTTTGGAGGATTTAGATTATGAATAATTTTAGAGAAGTTAAT
>CAMMAC010000003.1 GCA_946493085.1 uncultured Clostridiaceae bacterium | reverse complement strand
TGATATAATCCCAAGAGTACATATACATTACTGAAGTCTCAGGGTCGTACATAACGAATTGCTTGTAGCGACTATCTGAAATATCTCCAGAAGATACCATAACCAAAGAGCTAATTTTAGTTGAAGTATCATAAGTTCTGAGAGAACCATCAGCATTGTACATAGCAGTAACAGTAGAGCTACCACTGATATAATCCCAAGAGTACATATACATTACTGAAGTCTCAGGGTCGTACATAACAAATTGCTTGTAGCGACTATCTGAAATGTTTTCAGAAAATATCTGTATAATAGATTTGCTGTTGTCTGTATAAATGGAATTAGAAGTATTACTTCCACAACCACTAATGCTGATTGTAATTGCGAGGGCAAAAATTATTGAGAGTATCCGTTTCACTGTCATAGTTTATTCCTCCTAAAAATTTAGTGATATAATACTGACAATAACATTATACCAAAATTTACATAAAAGTTCAAGTTATGCAAATCACATCACACTTTATATAAAAAATAAGCATATAATTTTATCATTTGTATTGCAATTTATAAAAATTATGATATACTTTAATAAATTGATTGATATTTGTATCAATCGTCAAGAGAGCCAAAAAGTTGTAGATAACTACTTCGCCCGCACCAAAAATGAAAGCTATGAAGTATTGATAAATCAGTATTTCATAGCTTTTTTATGTGTAAAAGTAATGCAATAAAAAACAATTAGATATAACTTTAAACATATTCACTTGGTAAGTTACTAGATTTTTTAGTAAAAATATGATATAAGTTATATAAAATTATTAGAAAAAATTGGTTTTTATGTTAGTATTATAGACTTGAAATTATATTTTGGAAAATATAACGAATTAAGAGAAGAGCTGTCAAAATATAATGCTTGTTGTGTAATGGGAGGCAATGTATTTGTATTAAGAAAAGCAATGGAACTTAGTGGATTTGATATCTTTTTAAAAGATAAAAAACTATCGATAAACCAATTACTTTGTATAATCAAACGAAAATGAACTATAATGGAATAGGTTTTGTGGATTATCTTTTTATTCCTCATTATAAATCTAATTATCATAAAGTTCATTTAATTGAAGATTTAGTAAATAAATGTAAGAATGAACACATTAAATATAAGGCTATAAAAGATAGAGAAGTTATTATTGAGCAAATAAAATAGATTTTATAAAATTGATATAAGAATTGCATTTCTAATGACTGGTAGAGATGTGATTCTTTTTGTTTAAATATATTCGTATTTTCTTGAAAAAATGTAAAAAGATGGTATAATAGATAAACTAAATTAAAGAGAGGATAAAAGAGATGGAATATAATATCATTCAAAAAGCAAATACGAGGTATATTGGAAAACATATTTTAAATTACGAAGAGATAAATTCTACGCATAAAAGAGCAGAAGAATTAGCAAAAAATAAGGAAGTAAAAAATGGAACGATTCTAATTGCAGAAAAACAAACAGCTGGCATAGGCACAAAGGGGAGAAGTTGGTATACAGGGGAAGAAAATATAGCCATGACAATTGTTTTGTTTCCAAATATTGATTTGCGAGCTTTAGAGGGGTTAACAACACAATTGGCACAAGCTATGAAAGAAACAATACAAGAGTTGTATGGTTATTCTTTAGAAATAAAATTGCCCAATGACTTATTGTTTCATAATAAAAAAATTTGTGGTATTTTAACACAATGTGCAAGTCAAGAGGAAAAAATACAATATCTTTTAATAAGTATAGGATTTAATGTGAATGAAGAAAAATTTTCAGAAGATACGAAAGATATAGCAACATCTTTAAGAAAAGAAACGAATAAAATTTTTTTAAGGGAAGAAATAATTCAAAAATGGATAGAAAAGGTGGAAAAAATTTTAGATTCTATTTTTTAGAAAATTTTGTATTATTAGAAAAGAAAAGGGTATACTAGAAATTGGAAATATAAAATTAAAGTAAATTTATTTATGAGTAAATATTTACAATACGAAGCTAATGGTTAGAAAATAGGCCAAAAACGGCATAGAGCATAAATGTAGCAAAGAAATAAAGCTTTGAAGTATAGTAATAATTTTTCTATATCCGCCAAGACGGATGGTTTCTGTGCTTAAATTAACAAAAAATGGGATAGGTCTTGGTGGAGATAATGAGTATAGAAATTTTGTTAAAACAAGTAAGACAAGAAAAGAATATGACATTAAGTATGTTATCTAAAAAAAGTGGGGTATCTAGGACTCATATCAATGACATTGAAAACAATTTAAAGAGTCCTAGTTTGTTTGTGATGGTAAGATTAGCAAAAGCTTTAGATGTAGAAATAACGGAGTTGTATAAAATAAAATGGTAATAGAAAAAATGTTAAAAGAAGAATTAAATAGAATAATAGAAGAATATGGATTAAACTCGGAAGAAACATATGAAATAGCAAGAAGAATAGAAGAATATCTAAAGAGTCGAGACATAAAGAAGAATTTAAAAGAAAAAAACTATTATGAATATAGTTTAAATGGATTAGAACAATATATGAAAGAAAATGAAAAGAATCCAAGTGAACAAAGATGGAACAAATATGCCTTAGAACATGGATACTTATCTGCTAAAGTAATTGGTTACTTATCTGGTAAAGGGTTTAATAAACTGTGCAAACAAAAAAGAAAAGAACAGCTACAATCTGAATAGGACAGAAAAAGGAAAATGAAAAAGGCTTCTGAAACAAGAAGTCTTTTTGTGGTGGTGAAAAATCGATATTTAACTATTTAGCATAAAATTAAGAAGAAATTTTAAAATAGCTATGGACTTTTTCTGAATTTTGCCCTAAAATAGTATAGTACAAAAAGTCGAAATTAGAAGAAAGGGATGGAAAAAATGAGTAATATATGGCACGACATAAGTCCAGAAAGAATAAAAAAGGATAATTTTATTGCAGTAATAGAAATTTCAAAAGGAGGAAGAAACAAATATGAATTAGACAAAGAGACAGGAATGTTAAGATTAGACAGAGTTTTGTATACATCTACACATTATCCAGCTAACTATGGCTTTATTCCTAGAACTTATGCAGGAGATAATGATCCATTAGATGTATTAGTTTTATGCCAAGAAAAAATTGTTTCGCTTGCTTTAGTAGAAGCATATCCAATTGGTGTATTAAAAATGATTGATGGAAACGAATATGACGAAAAGATTATAGCAGTGGCGAGAAGAGATCCGTTTTTAAATGATTATCAAGATATTACAGAAGTACCAAGTCACATTTCAGCAGAAATTATGCATTTCTTTGAAGTATATAAACAACTAGAAGGAAAACAAACTTCTGTTGATAAAATGATGGGACGAGAAGAAGCAGAAAGAATTATACAAGAAAGTATAGATAACTATAGAAAAAAATTTGGCAAATAGAAAATAAGGATGGAAACATATCTATGTGGGAAAGGATTATTTTTAATTTATTAGCATTTCTTTTATTTCTAATCATTTTTGTTAGAATGATTAGAAGAAACGATGCCAACTACATTTACTTATTATCTGTACAAGCATTAGGAATATTAATTGCTTTTGTAGCCCTCGTTTGCAATGTATCATTACCATTACTAATTCTTATTTTTACATATATTGTTAGTATTCTTTTACCAGTATGTATTTTGTTATTAGAAAAAAAAGGAGTTGTTTTATCAGAGTTACTTTGTAGAGTGAAAGTCGCATTAGCAAGGCTAAGCAATAAAGAAGAAAAAGTAAAAAAAGATTTGATAGCATTGCTAGAAAAGTATCCTCAAAGTTATATGGCACATAAGCTATTAGCACAAATTTATGAAAAAGAAGAACATATACAAACAGCTATTGAAGAATATATGAGAGCAATAGAGATACATCCTAAAGAAGACGATATCTATTTTAAATTAGCACAATTAATGTATAGAGAAGACAAAACAGAACAAGCGAAAGAAATTTTGGTACAATTGTTAAAAAGAAAACCTGATGATGAAAAAGCAAGTTTTTTGTTAGGAGATATTTTATATGAAAATGAACAATTGAAGGAAGCAGTAAATGTATATTTAGAAGCATTAAAATATCATCCAGAAAATTATGATTTATACTATAATTTAGGAATGGTGTATACTAGATTAAATGACTTTCAAAGTGCTAAGGAATATTATGAAAAGGCGGCACAGTTAAACTCTTTGTTATATCAGGCAAAATATAATTTAGCACAAATTGCATTAATTTTTAATGAATTAGATGAGGCTAGAGAATATTTTATGGAATGTATTAATGCTGGCTTTCTGGAAGATCTTGCTTATTATACGCTTGCTTATATTGCTATGTTAAAGGGAGAAGAAGAAAATGCAGTAGAGTATTTAAATGTGGCAATACAAGAAAACAATTCTTTATATGAAAAAGCAAGAAAAGAACCATTATTTCAATATATAATGAAAAAAGTAAATAAGCCAAATAAAGATGGAAAACAGAAAAAATGGAAAAAACAAGTGCTAAGTAAAAAAGAAAAACAAGTATTAATGCATTTACAAAATACTTATGAATTAGTAGGAAGTTTAAATCACAATGATATAAAGGCAATTAGAAGCATTAAATTAAAGAGAAAAGAAGAACAAACGCAGGAAAAGAATCAAAAAGAAAGAGAAGAATAGAATATTTTTAGAGAATAATTCGTAGAATAGAAACAAAAGAAAAAATAAAGGGGTGTCAAAAATGCAAAAAGTTACCGTAATTGGTGGAGATTTACGAATGGTAAAATTGGTAGAGATGCTAGCAAGAGATAATTATGAGGTATATACGTATGCTTTAGAAAAAGCAGAAAGTATATCTAAACTAGAAAATGTAATACAAACAGAAACGATACAAGAGGCTTTGCAAGATAGAAAAGTGGTAATTGGACCAATTCCGTTATCTAGCAATAACATTAGTATTAATACACCTTTTAGTGAAGAAAGTATTACAATAGAAGAATTAGCACAAGTCCTAGATGAAAAAATATTTATTGCAGGGAATATAAAATCAGAACTATATGAATATACAAAAGGAAAAAATGTACAAATCCTAGATTTATTGGATAGAGAAGAATTGGTTGTACTAAATACAATTTCAACAGCAGAAGGAGCTATTCAAATTGCTATGGAAGAGACAAATAGCACGATTCATGGAAGTAACATTTTAGTGATGGGGTATGGAAGGGTAGGAAAAATAGTAGCCCATATGTTGAAAGGAATTGGTGCAAATGTATACTGTGAAGCTAGAAAAAATGTAGATTTGGCTTGGATTAGAGCTTATGGTTATGTGCCAATTCGATTGAATGAACTAAATAGAACTTTGCAAAATTATGACATTGTCATTAATACAATTCCCTCTATGGTTTTAGATGAAAGACGTTTACAATACTTGAAAAAAGAATGTTTAATTATTGATTTAGCTTCTAATCCGGGAGGGGTAGATAGAATAGCTAGTAAAAAATTAGGGATAAAAACGATATGGGCACTATCTTTACCAGGTAAGGTAGCACCACTTACTTCAGCAGAATTTATCAGAGACACTATTTATAATATTTTAAAAGAGATGGAAAACTGAAAATAGAAGCAATTTAGTGTACTATAAAAAGTTAGTAGAATGATAGATAAATCATAGATACTAGGAAAGGAAGAAAAATGAGTATAATACAAGCGTTAATTTTAGGAATCATACAAGGAGTAACAGAATTATTACCAATTTCTAGTTCAGCCCATCTAACAATTGTACCATGGTTGTTAGGATGGACAAATTCAGAAAGTTTTGAAATAGCCTTTGAAGCATTTGATGTAGCACTACATTTTGGTACCTTACTGGCTATTGGTATTTTCTTTTTTAAAGATTGGCTGGCTTTAATAAAAGGAGGCTACTGTCAAGTAGTAAAAAAACAAAAAAGTTTTGAAGGAAAAATGTTTTGGTATATTGTTATAGCTACTATTCCAGGGGGAGCAATTGGATTCTTATTAGACAAATTTGCAGGCAACATGTTGGAAAAACCAATTATCATTGCCATTGCACTAATTGTAATGGGAATTATACTGTATATTGTAGACAAAAAAGCAAAATCTAAAGTGACATATGAAAAAATGACATTAAAACAAACTTTTTTAATTGGACTTTCACAATGTTTAGCTTTTATTCCAGGAGTTTCTAGATCAGGAATTACTATGACAACAGCAAGAGCAATGGGAGTGGAAAGAGAATCGGCAGCGAAATATTCTTTTATGCTTTCAGCACCAATTGTATTGGCTGCTACTGTTTTTAAATGTAAAGATTTTGTTTTTAGCATTCCTTTTTTTGTAGGAGTATTTACAAGTTTTATTGTTGGAATTTTTGTAATTAAATTTTTATTGAAATATTTACAAAAAGGAAGTTTTAAAGGTTTTGCTATTTATAGGATAATAGCAGGACTTGTCATAATTATAGCTTTATTCATTAAATAAAATGCAAAAAAATATTAAAATAAAAGTAAAATCAAGAATCATAGGTCTTTTTCTAAAAAAGTTTTGGCAGAAAGTGAAAATAAGAAAAAGATACCTATGATTTTTTGTTTTGACAAAATGTGCAAAAGAAAAATATAAAATAGATATGTAAAAATAATATTACAAAGAAATTACATTTATGTTACAAGTGTATTAAATGTATTGACTTTTATAGAAAAAAAGATAAAATATGGTCATGAACATATGGAATTTGTAATAATTTAGTAAAAAAAATGCATAAAAAAACCAAGTATTTTTTGTCTTTTTATGTCGAATAATACTATTGTAAATCTAAAAAACAAAGGAGATATCATGGCTAGTTGCTTAGGGTTATATATTGAAAGTAATTTAATAAAATATGCAAAAGTAACAAGAGATCACGATAATTTAAGAGTGGAATCTTTTGGAGTTAAGTTTTATGAACAATTAGGAAGTGCAATTCAACAAATTGTTGCAGAAACTTATAGTTATAAGATTCCTATTAGTATAAATTTGGCTGAAGAAACTTACAATTATTTTTATTTTTTTAATTTGTTAAATAAAAATGATTTAAAAAAAGCTATTGAAACGGAGTTTGATTCTTATTGCTTTGACAAAGGATATAATAGAAATGCCTTGGAAACTAGATATGCCTTGGTTCCAGATTTACAGGATAAAGAGAAAATAAAAGCGATATATATTTCTACAAATAAAATAGAAATTAATAATAAACTACAAGAACTAGTAAATCAATCTGTTTCTACAATTACAGTTATGCCGATGGCTATAGCAAATATTGCAGACATTAAAGAAAAAGAAGGCTATATGATTGTTAACATTGAAGAAAAAACAACAGTTACTACAATTGTTGACAAAAAGATTTACCATGTAGACAAAATAGAAAATGGAATGAAAACCATTTTAGATAGTATAAGCGAAAAAGAAAATTCTTATTCAAAAGCATATGAAATTTGCAAAAATTCTACCATTTATACAATGGAAGGAAAAGAACTACAAGAAGAGGAAAACTTATACTTAGAAGATATTATGCCTACCCTATATCAAATTTTAGAGCAAGTAAAAAATTTGATTAATAATTCTCTAAATAAAATAGATACGGTATATATTACAGGTAGCGCCAGTGTGATTAATAATATTGACTTATACTTCCAAGAGTATTTAAAAGATCAGAAATGTGAAATCTTAAAACCATATTTTATACCAGACAGTGTAAAAATTAACATGAAGGACTATATCGAAGTGAACTCTGCTATTGCTCTTGCTATGCAAGGTCTAGGATATGGAATTAAAAGTATGAATTTTAAGAAAACTAGTTTGCTAGACAATTTACCGGATTGGATGAAAATAGAAGTAGGGGGCAAAAATAAAGGAGCCAAGCAAAAGCAAAAAACAAAAATTAATTTTTCTTTTAGCTTAAAAGGTGGATTAGATAAAGTAGAAAGATGGATGCTTCGTGGAGCGGTTGGAATTTTATGTTTATTTCTTATTTATTCAGGCTTTTCTATTTTCTTAAATAGTCAAATAAATAGTAAACAGCAAGAAGTAGAAGAAAATATCAGAGATACGTCTGAACAAATTGCATTAGCAGATGCAGATTTAACAAACATTAATGGCAAAACAACCACTTATCAGGAAATGATACAGGATTTACAAGAATATGGACAACAGAAAACCGATAGTAACCGCACAAAGGATGTTATACCAACATTACTAAGTGAAATTATGTATGCTATTCCAACAGGAGTAACCATTACTTCTATACAGAATACTTCAGGAACTCATATTGTTATTAATGCAGAAGCAAGAGAGTATGATCAATTAGGATATTTTGTAGGAAGAATAAAAAATGACTTAATTTTAAGAGATACAGTTTCTACTTCTGGAGTAAAACAAGGTGATGTTGTAAAAATTGTAATAGAGGGAGAGTTGCCATGAAAAAAATATTATTAATTTTAATAATAATACTGCTAATTGTTGCAGTCTACTTTGCACTAAGTTCTGGTATCAGTATTGGTAACATCCATGTATTAGGAATTCAACAAATTATAGAGGCAAATAAAAGTCTAGATGAAAAAATACAAGAACTAAATCAATCTATAGATGTAGCATTTCCAAAAAAAATGGACGACTTAAATGTAGCTAGTGAAAAATTTAAAACAGCAAAAGAAGAATATTTAAATTTGACAAATGTTAGTTCAGATCAAGAAATTTTAGATGCTATGAAACAAGAAAGTTATACCATAGAATATTTATGGGCAAGAATAGGAAATCATGCTAAAAAACAAGGAGTTAATATAGAACTTCAAATTGTTTCTAATGACACAGGTGTGAGCGGAATGTATAATTTAAACTTCACAGTAGATGGTAGCTATATAGCAATTACTAATTTTATTTCAGCAATTGAAAACGATGGAGAGTTGAATTTTAGAATACAAGGATTTAATTTGAATCCAAATCAGGGCAATATTTTAAGATCCACCTTTACTGTAAAAAATGTAGCAATTCAAGGAAATACTTCTACGCAAACAGTACAAGAAGAACAAAACAATAATGCACAAAATAACAATGCACAAAGTAACAATGAACAGGCAAATACAAATACAGAAAATACAGAGGCAAATGCAGTAGAAGAATAGAAAGGAAATAGAATTATGATAAAAACTATTTTAAAAGAAGGTATTATTACTATTTTACTATGTGTGGCTATCTTGTTATTATTGAGTGTTATCTTTTATGATTATAATCCTTTAACTAAAACGGTGCCAAGTACAATAGCTTATGTAGCACCTAATGAAATAAAGGAAGAATTAGAAGGAGAAATTTCTCGTTTAAATACAACAAATATCGTTTATACTATAGAAGGAGCAGACTTAAATATTTACAAACAAAGTAATAGTTATGTATCGGGAAAATCAAATCCGTTTGCAACATCTGTTGTAGGAAACAGTAACATAATAGGTAATTCACAAATAAACAGTAATGGAAGTACACAAGTAAATGAACAAATTATAGATAATACAGTAAGAAATCCAGATTCAACAGGTACATTCTTTAATAATACTGGAACAAAATAATTTCAATCGGTTATATTTATTAATCATATAAATATATACAAAAAAATAATATAAGGAGGAAGGTTTTTATGTTAAAAGGACAAAACGGTGTAACATTAGTAGCTTTAGTTGTTACCATTATCGTTTTAATTATCTTAGCTGGTGTAAGTATCGCTATGGTAGTAGGAGATAATGGAATTATTCCAAATGCACAAAAAGCAGCTACGGATACAAAAACTCAAAGCGAAACAGAAAACAAAGAAATGAAAAACTTAATTTATTATGTAGAAGACAGCGTTAATGAAGTTGCTGACTAACTAAATATGAGGTTGCCTAGGATGATATCATTATATTTAGGTAGCCTCTATTTTTTTAAAAAGGTAAGAGAATATGGAAATGATTATTTTTTATTTTTTAATTTTTTGTATAGGGAGCGTATTTGGAAGTTTTTTTACACTAGCTGTATACCGAATTCCCTTACATAAAGATATTACACATGAAAGGTCTTTTTGTCCTAATTGTCATCATAAGCTTTCTTTTTGGGATATGATACCAATTTTGAGTTATATTTTTTTAAGGGGAAAATGTAGATATTGTGGACAAAAAATAAGAATACGTTATTTATTATTAGAGGTATGCGCAGGAGTGGTATTCCTTTTATTTGCAGTATCTTTAAATATACAAAAATTACAAGTAGATAAATGGTTTTATTTAATATTTGGATTATTATATATGGCAGGACTTTTTATTATTGCTGGAATTGATAAAGAAAAGCATAGTGTGTCCAAACCAGTAGTATTATATGAAGTGATAATTGTTTCTATGCATATGCTATATCTATGTGTATTAGAACAAACGAATATATATAGATATGTTATATATCTTACATTCATTCTAATATGTAATATATTAGAGATATTTTACTATAAAAAACATTTAAAAAGTAATTACTTATTAGAAACTTTAAGTTTATTATTGATTATGGCAGTATTCACTTATGAAATTGGCGCTATTTTAACAGTTATTTTTATGTTATTTGCCATTGCATTTGCAACATTATTGCAAAAATTAAAAAGGGTTATGATAAAGTATAAAAAGGAAAATAGAAATATTTTGAAAGATTTTCCGATTGCTTTTTACTTATGTATTGGTAATATCATAGCAATGCTAGTGATGAATTTTTATACATGTGGGTGGTATCAATGAAATTTTTGAAAAAGTGTAAACAGAATAAAGCTGTTATGGGAGTAGATATAGTAGTTTCTATAGTAGTTTTATCTTTATTTGCTGGGATAATTGCTGGAATGTTTGCAGAATTATTTATACAAAATGTATCTATTAGGATGGATGCAATAGCTGTAAATTATGCGGTTACCATTCTAGAAGATACAGATAGATTGTCTTATGCGGAAGTAACAACAGAAAACATGATGAAAAATGTAGAAGAAGGTAGATACTATATGGCAGATAATTATACAGCTAATATAGAAGTAACCAATTATAGTGATATGGATAGTAGTAAGGAAGATATTATAAAAATTGTAAAAGTGACAATATCGTATACTTTAAGAAACCAAGAATATAGCTATACAGTACAAAAATTAAAAATCAAAGAAATGTAAGGAGGATAGCATGAAAAGACAAAAAGGTGTTACATTACTAGCTTTAACAATTTATGTGATTGCCATTACCATTGTAATGAGTATTTTAGCAGTAGTGAGTGAAAATTTTTTCTTTAATTCTTCTTATGTTACAGATACAGGAAGATACATTTCAGAATTTAATAAATTTAATATGTTTTTTATTGAGGATATAAAAGAGAGTAAAGATTTTTTAGAATTTGGTGAAACAGAGTTAGTTTTAGATAATGGTGTTACTTATACTTACAAATCAAGCCCAGACAATGGAATTTATCGTAACAAAGTAAAAATTTGTAGTCATATTTTATATTGTACTTTTAGAAAAAGAACAGAAATAGATACAGAAAGTGGTATTTCCAAAAATATTGTTACAGTAACTATGGTATTACAAGGCTCTAAAAATTATACCACTAGTGTAGATTATGTATTAAAATATTGGTAATTTTAAGTAATTTTATAAAACTACTACCTAAAATAAAAACGTTGTAGTATAATAAAAACAGAGTACAAAAGAAAGGAGCATTACATATGGCATCCAAACAAACGCAGCCAATTGGTATAGAATTGGCAAAGAGAAATTTAATTACAGAAGAAGACATTAATAGAGCATTAGAATATCAAAAAGAATATCCAAGTAAAAAATTAGGAGATATTATTAATATTTTAAATTTGTGTGACTCACAAAAATTGATTCAAGCAATTGGAGAAATTTTAGACGAAAAAGCTATTTTACTAGAAGAAAGAGACATTAAAATTAATATAACAGATTATATTTCTTTAGATATAGCAAGAAAAAATTTAGCAATTCCTTTTGAAATATCAGCAGGAAGGATAAAAGTGTGTTTTGCGGACACTTCCAATAAAAGATCAACAGAAACAGTAAGACTTTTATTGCTTAATAAAGGTCTGGTTATGGATAAATATATTACTTTTGAAACAAATGTAGAAAAAATATTAGATTCTTTAGAAGGGGTAGCTTCTGAAAATATTAATACCAATAGAGATATTACAGGACTAGTAGACACCATTATTAAAACAGCTATGGAAAAAAGAGCAAGTGATATCCATATAGAACCTATGGAAGATGCAGTGCGTGTAAGATATAGAATTGATGGAGAATTGATTACCGCTGTGAATATAGAAAAAGACAAGCAACAACAAATAATAGGAAGGTTAAAAGCTATTTCTAATATGCATCAAGAAAAACAGGAATCACAAGATGGTAGAATTTTAATATATCCAGACTATAATATTCGTGTATCTTCACAGAAAAATGTTTATGGAGAAAAATTTGTTTTAAGATTGTTAAAAAAGAATGCAGGAATTCAAAAAATATTTGATTTAGGATTTCCAAAAGATGAGCAATTACTTCGTTCTTGTTTTGATAAAAGAAATAGTATTACAGTAGTAGCAGCCCCAACAGGAGAAGGAAAAACTACTACTTTGTATAGTATTATAGATTATTTAAATAGTCCAGAAATTAATATTACTACCATTGAGGATCCAGTGGAAATTCGTATTCCTGGATTAAATCAAATTGAAATTGATGTAAAAACATCCTTTTCTGATTCTTTAAGAACAGTTTTAAGGCAAGACCCAGATATTATCTTAGTGGGAGAAATTCGAGACAATGAAACAGCAGAAATAGCTATGCAAGCAGGGCAAACAGGACATTATGTATTGTCTACTATTCATACAATTGATAGTATAGAAGTTATTACAAGACTTAGAAAAATGGGAATTTCAGATTATGATATTTCCAGTACACTTGCTACTTCTGTATCTCAAAGATTAGTAAGAAGAGTGTGTCCACATTGTTCAAGACAGAGGAACTTTTCAAAAGAAGAAAAAGAAATTATGGAGAAAATAGCAAATGAATATGAAGTAGAGATTGATTTTAATGGAAAAACTACGTATGATGTAGTAGGGTGTGATAAATGTAATCATACTGGTTACTATGGAAGAATTGCTATTTATGAAGTATTATCTATTCAAGATGAAATTAAAGAATTAATTATGAAAGGTGCATCTAGTATTGAAATTAGAAGGCAAGCATTAAAAGGAAAATATAGACCTTTAATTATTGATGGTCTTCATAAGATTTTAACAGGATATACAACTTTAGAGGAATTAAATAAAAAGCTACGTATTTTTTAGCAAGGAAGGAGAAAACAAATGATAGATATAAATAAAATATTAGAGATAGCCAAAAAAAGAGATGCATCTGATGTACACTTAATATGTGGTTTAAAGCCAATCCTTAGAATTATTAGAGATTTGGTTCCTATTGACGAAATGGACGTTTTAGTAGAAAGTGATATGTCGGAAGCATATGATTATTTCGTTAGAGGAAATTTAGATAAAGATGCTGTTTTTAGAGAAACAAGGAAATTAGATGCCTCTTTTGAATTTGAAGATATTCGTCTGAGAGTAAATATCTCCTATGCAGATGATGTTCCATTATTTACCTTAAGGCTTATTAAAAATACACTTCCAAAATATGAAGACTTAGGAGTACCAGATATTGTAAGAAGAATGACATATCAACCACAAGGACTTATGTTAGTAACAGGAAAGACAAACTCTGGTAAAACAACTACCTTAAATGCTTTGGTAAATGATATTAATGAACATCAAAATAGAAAAATATTAACTTTAGAAAACCCAGTAGAATTTAAACATACCTCTAAAAAATCTATCATTGTACAAAAAGAAGTAGGTCGTGGAAGAGATTCTCTTTCCTTTAGTGATGGTGTTAAGAACTCTCTAAGAGAAGACTGTGATATTGTAGTAGTAGGAGAGATTCGTGATAGAGAAACAATGGATGCTGCTATTGAAACAGCGGAGTCAGGCCATTTAGTAATTGGAACATTACATACAAAGTCTTGTGCAGAGACAATTGATAGAATGATTAATTTTTACGATATTAGTGACCAACAAAGTGTAAAATTTTTGATAGCTTCTTTATTAAAGTTAGTAGTTTCACAAAGGTTGCTAAAAGGAAAAAATGGAAAGTTAGTTCTTGTTCCAGAAGTGATGGTGGTAGATAATATTGTAGCAGGTATTATACGTAAAGAAAAAATTAGTGTATCAGAAATTGAAGATGCGATTCAAAGTAATTCAGAAAAAGGAAGTATAGGATTAATTAATTCCATTGCGGAATTGTTTGTAGATGATAAAATTACATTAGAACAAGCAAAAGCACAAATAGAAGAGAAAAATATAGAGACCTTAAATAGAACCATTATGCAATTAAAAATTAAAAGAGGAAATTAAAATAAGTATTAAAAAATAAAGAATATTTTGTAAAAAGTCTAGGAAAAGAATAAAAAGAAGATGGAGGAAAGTTAACAATGCCAGAATATATTTATAGAGCAGTAACCAAAACGGGTGTTATTGTAAAAAATAGGGTAGAAGACTCTAGTAAACAAGTTCTCATTAAGCGATTAAAAAATAATGAATTAACGCCCATTAACATTGTACAAGTGGGTTACGCTAGTAAAAAAAGTGCAAGGAAAACAAAAAGAAATATTACTAGTATAGATGATATTATGAAAACGGCTAACTCTACCAATATCTTGAATGCAGATAATAGAACAAAGGCAAGCTTAAAAGAAAAATTAAATATGAAACTTTCTGCAACAGAAAAAATAACAACAAGGGATATTGTAATTTTTACACAAAATTTTTATTTGCTAAAAAAAGCGAATTTTAATAATATTCATGCATTAAATACCATTATAGAAAGCACAGAAAATTTATCCTTTAGAGGAATATTAGAAGATATTTTAGCTGGTGTGGAAGCAGGAGAATATATGTATACGACAATGGAGTATTATTCTAATATTTTTCCGTACATATATATTAATATGATAAAGGTAGGAGAGTTATCCGGTTCTCTTACTAATTCTTTGCAACAAGCAGTAAAATACTTAGATGATAATTCTACTATTACAAGAAAAATAAAAAGTATTTTGATACCAAACATTATACAATTTACAGCACTTTTAATTATGTTAATAGTAGGAACATTAGTGGCAGTTCCAGCAGTACAGAATGTGTATGATACAGTAGGAAGCCAAGATACACTTTCACCAATTACTTTAGCTTTCTCAAATTTTGTAAATGGCCTGCTACAAGTATGGTATATTCCAACATTTATTATAGTAGCTATAGTGGCAGCCATTATATTTTATATTAATACACCAAAAGGAAAATATAATTTTCATTATTTTAAATATACCATGCCAATTTTTGGAAAATTAATTTATAGTTTAGATTTTTCAAGATTTATTAAAGCAATGCTTTTGAATTTGGAAAATGGAATGAGAATACAAGATTCATTGGAAGTTAGTAAAAACGTAGTTAGTAATTATGTATTCTTATCTATGGTAGAAACTTCTATTAATAATATTTTAATTGGTGCTTCTTGGATAGAACCATTTGAAAAATCTGGATTATCTTCTTCTATGCAAACAGAAATGTTAAGAATTGGTATGCAGACAGATTTAACAGAAATGATGCAAAAACTAGTAGAATATATGGAAATTGATATGAATAATATTCTAGAGCACATTATGAAAGTAATGCCACAAGTAGTATATTCTATAGTGGGTATTGTATTAATTTTCTTTGTATTAATTGTACTAGTGCCAATGTTACAAGTATATATGGGAACCTTTATGTTCTCTGCAGCAGGAATTTAGTGTTTGATTGTCTAGTGGCTTTGTTTGGTCGCTACGCAGCAATTAAAAAATTTTCTAAATATGCCTAGTAGATAAATTAAGAAAGAAAAGAGGAGTAGAATTTGCAAATAGGAATAGATTTAGGTGGCAGCCATGTAGCAGTAGCGGTAATATCTGAAAATGGAAAAATTGCAGCAAAAAGAGAGCAAGATTTAATTTTAATACAAGAAAAGAGTATAGAACAACAAATAAGAGATACAATGGTATCTCTTATTCAACAAGTTTTAAAAGAAGTAGGAGCGCCATTGTGTGTGCTTAATAAAATAGGAATTGCATGCCCACGGTGAAGTAAAAGAAGGAAGAGTAAAAAATATTTATAATTTAGGATTAAAAGAATTGCCTTTAAAACAAATGATAGAAGAATTTTATAGAGTAGAAGTAAGCATTCGTAATGATGCAAAATGTGCAGGATTAGCAGAAAAAAGATATGGAAGTCTACAAAATTATGAAGATGCAGTATTTCTTTGCTTAGGTACAGGAATAGGAGGAGCTACTTTTTTTAATGGGGAATTAATAAAACCTCATAGAAATGCTGGTTCGGAATATGGACACATGGTCATACAAAAAGAAAATGGTATACCATGTAAATGTGGAAGAACAGGATGTTTTGAAAAATATTGTTCTATGAAAGCATTTAAAGAAAAAGTAAAGAAAATTTTAAATTTGCCAGAAACAATTGAAGCCAGAGAGATTATACAAGCAATAACAGATAATAGGCAAAATGAAGAATTAACGCAATATATAGAAAAATATATAAATGATTTATATATAGGAATAGCCAATATAGTAAAAATAATAGAGCCACAAGCCATCTCTTTAGGAGGAAGTTTTATCTATTATAAAGATATTTTATATACAAAACTATTAGAAAAAGCAGAAGAACAAAAGAATTTAGTAGAAATGCCAAAAATTGTACTAGCAAGTTTAGGTAATGATGCAGGGATGATAGGGGCAGTATTAGAGTAAATCTTTTCCTTATGTCAGAGCTTAAACGAGACATAGGCAGAAAGATACATATGAAAAAGAAACGAAAATTTATTATAAAAAACTCAAACCTAGTACTAAACAGACTGGAGTTTGAGATTTTTTTGTTAGGCCATTTTCTCTTTTCATTATTTAAGACATTATCGCAAATGAATCAGAATAGATTTTTTTGAAAAAACATAAAAATTGACAAGATAAAAAAAATAGTGTATAATTTAAAACAGTTGTTACCAAAATAATGGTAGAGAAGAGATTTAAATTTATAGATTTATCGAAAAGAAGATAAATAATATTGTAAAGAGAGATTCGTGAAAATTAGAAAGAGAAAAGAAGAAAGACACAAGAGAGATGTTTTTCAAATATTTAGGTGTGTACAAAAAAGAGATAAAAGAGAATCAAAATAGTTTATGATATTAGCAAACTATTTTTTTCTGTGTAGAGAAATATAAATTTAAGTATCGGAAAAATAGATGAAAGAGAGGAGAAAAAATGACAGAAAAACAGAATACTAGCAAGAAGAAACCAATAGAGAAGGTTTTAACAAATGAAAAAAGCGTAAAGTCAGAAGAAATAAAAAGTACAAAAAGAGTAACAAAAAGAAGATATAATCCAGAAGGAAGAAGAACAAAACAAGTTTCTGGACAGGCAAGAGAAAAAAAAGTAAAAATGGAAGTAGAGGAAAAAAGGGAAGAAAAAGTTTCCCATAGAAAAAATTTTAATAATAAGAAAGAAGCACATACTTTTGAATTTAAAAAATCTAACTTAAAAATTATACCATTAGGTGGTCTTGAAGAAATCGGAAAAAATATGACCGTGTTTGAATACGAAGACGAGATTGTGATTGTGGATTGTGGACTAGAGTTCCCAACAGATGATATGTTAGGGGTAGACTTAGTGATTCCAGATATTACTTATTTAGAGAGAAATAAGGAAAAAATTAAAGGAATGGTGATTACACATGGACACGAAGATCATATAGGTTCTATACCATATATTTTAAAACAAATTAATATTCCAATTTATGCAACAAAATTAACCTGTGGTCTAATTCAAAATAAATTAGAAGAACATAAATTACTTAGAAGTACAAAATTAGTAGAAGTAGAGCCAGGACAAACTGTAAAATTTGGAAAAATGAGCGTAGAGTTTATTAGAAGTTGCCATAGTATTCCAGATTCCGTTATGCTTGCTATTTATACACCAGTAGGAACGGTATTTCATACAGGGGACTTCAAAATTGATTATACACCAATTAATAGTGAAATGACAGATTTAACAAGAATTGCAGAGATAGGCAGTCATGGAGTTCTTGCTTTATTATCTGATAGTACAAATAGTGAAAGAAAAGGATATACCATGTCTGAAAGTACCGTAGGAGAAGTATTCGATAAACTATTTGTAAATTGCAAAAAAAGAATTGTGGTAGCAACTTTTGCATCTAATGTGCATAGAGTACAACAAATAGTAGATGCTGCTGTAGAAAACGGTAGAAAAATAGCTGTTTGTGGTAGAAGTATGATTAATATGATAGAAACAGCAAGAAAACTTGGTTATATCGATGTCCCAGACAATGTGTTTATTGATATTGATTTAATTAAGAATTATACAGATGAGCAATTGGTTATTATTACAACAGGTAGCCAAGGAGAAACGATGTCTGCTTTAACAAGAATGGCAGCAGGAGAACACAAAAAAGTAGAAATTACACCAAATGATTTAATTATTATTTCTGCAACAGCCATTCCAGGAAATGAAAAATTAGTTTCAAAAGTAATTGATGATTTAATGAAAATAGGAGCAGAAGTAGTATATAGCGCATTAGAAGATGTCCATGTATCAGGACACGCTTGCCAAGAAGAACAAAAATTAATCTTATCATTAACAAAACCAAAATACTTCATACCAGTGCATGGAGAATATAGACAATTAATAGCACATGCAGAAACTGCTAAAAAGATGGGAATAGAACCAGAAAATATTTTTATTAGTACCAATGGTAGAGTATTAGAATTAAATGAAAAAGAAGCAAAAATAACAACAACAGTACCATCTGGAAAAGTATTGGTAGATGGTTTAGGTGTTGGAGATGTAGGAAATGTAGTACTTCGTGATAGACAACATTTATCACAAGATGGATTAATTGTAATTGTTATGACAATGGACAATAGTAATGGAGAAATTGTATCCGGTCCGGATGTTATCTCAAGAGGATTCGTTTATGTGAAAGAATCAGAAAACTTAATGGACGAAGTCAAGAGGGTAGTAAGAGAAGAAGTGCAAGCATTAGAAGCTAATGGTGTAACAGATTGGTCAACTATTAAATCCACATTAAAAGACCACTTAAGAGACTATGTATTCCAAAAAACAAAAAGAAACCCAATGATATTACCAATTATTATGTCTTTATAAAGAAAGGAAGAAGCGTATGGATTATAAGGAGTTAGCAGATAAAATTTTTCCAAATGTAAAGGAAATTGCTTATTATGAAGAAAAATATAAAAAAAGAGATTTACCAGAAGGGGCTATTGTAACAAGATATGCACCAAGCCCAACAGGTTTTGTGCATTTAGGCTCTTTATATCAGGTTGTCATTGCAAAAAAGGTAGCAAAACAGACAAATGGAGTTTTCTTTTTAAGAATAGAAGATACAGATCAAAAAAGAGAAGTGGAAAATGGCGTAACAGGAATTCTGCAATCTTTAAAAGATTTTGGATTAGAGCCAGATGAAGGAATGACGGATGAAATCCACGAAAAAGGAAACTATGGACCATATAAACAATCTTTAAGAAAAGATATTTATGAGGCTTATGCAAAATATTTATTAGAACAAGGAAAAGCTTACCCATGTTTTGCAACACCAGAAGAATTAGAAGAAATGAGACAAAAGCAAGAGGCAGCTAAAATTCGTCCTGGATATTATGGCGTGTGGGCAAAATATAGAAATTTATCTGTAGAAGAAGCGGCAGAAAAAATAGATAAAGGAGAAAGCTATATTATTCGTTTAAAATCTCCAGGTAGAGAAGATAGAAAAATAAAGCATCATGATTTAATTAAAGGGAATGTAGATTTTCCAGAAAATGATCAAGATATAGTTATTATTAAAGCAGATGGACTTCCTACCTATCATTTTGCCCATGCGGTGGATGACCATTTAATGGGAACAACCCATGTAATTCGTGGAGATGAATGGCTATCTTCTGTACCACTTCATTTGCAATTATTCCAAATGTTAGGTTTTAAAGCACCAAAATATGCACATATTGCACCTATTATGAAAGAAGAAGACGGAGGAAAAAGAAAGCTTAGCAAACGTAAAGACCCAGAAGCAGCAGTTAGCTATTATACAGAAATGGGAATTCCAAAAGAAGCAGTAATTGAATATTTACTAAATATTGCGAATTCTAATTTTGAGGCATGGAGAAAGCAGAATCCAGATGCTTCTTTAGATGATTTTGAACTACAGCTAAATAAAATGAGCGTAAGTGGTGCTTTATTTGATATTGTAAAAATATTGGATATTGCTAAAACAGTTATTTCTAAATATACAGCAGAACATATTTATGAAGAAGCATATAAGTGGGCAGAAAATTATGATGAAGAACTAAAAAATCTATTGCAAGATAAAGACTACGCTTTAAAGGTATTTGGTATAGAAAGAGGAAATGTAAAACCTAGAAAAGACATTAGCAAGTGGTCAGATGTAAAAGAAAATATAGAGTATATGTATGATAGTGAATTCTTTGGAAGAGAAATAGAATATCCCTATCAAAAAATAGCAGATCCGGAAAAAGTGAAAGAAATTTTGCAAAAATACATACAAAACTATTATGCACCAGAAGACGACAAGCAAACTTGGTTTGATAAAATAAAAGATTTAGCAGAAGAAACTGGTTTTGCAAGAGAAGTAAAAGAGTGGAAAAAAGAGCCAGAAAAATGGCCAGGGCATGTAGGAGATGTAAGTACAGTCATTAGAGTAGCTTTAACTGGTAGAACAAACACTCCAGATATGTATGAAATTATGCAAGTACTAGGAAAAGAAAGTGTGATAAAAAGATTAGAAAAGGCACAAGAATTCTTAAAATAGAAAATAAGGTAAAAATAGAAGAAAAGGATGGATGAGGATGGAGTACAAAATAAGAGATATTGTAAGAACCAAAAAACAACATCCTTGTGGTAGTAAACTCTGGGAGATTACAAGAGTAGGTGTAGACTTTAAACTAAAATGTTTAGGGTGTGGACATGTGATTACAGTAGAAAGACCAAAAGCACTAAAAATGATTACGAAAAAAATAGAAGACAACAAAGAAAATAGCTAAAAGGAAAATAGCGTACTTCTTTTTATTAAAGTGAATAGCGAGAAGAAGCCTGCAGATTTTATAGGAAGAAAACACAAGGTTCTATAAAATTTGCAGGTCTTCTTTTATTATTAAAAAATCTCTTAACTAAAGTTAGACTCTTATCTTTTGTACTGAGGAAAAGTTATCACAAAGGTAGTTTGGTTATCTTTGCTTTCTGCTCGAATATTGCCACCATGCAAAGTAATAATTTCTTTTGCAATGGCAAGTCCAAGCCCTGCACCACCTGTATGTGTCCCACGAGAGTCGTCTAAACGATAGAATTTTTCAAAAATAGAATTTAGTTTATTTTCTGGAATGGTATACCCTTCATTTTGTATAGAAATAGAGATTTCCTCATTTATGCAAGTAACATGAATGATAATGTTTGTATGCTCAAAGCTATAAGAAATAGCATTTTTGATGACGTTATTCAAAACTCTAGATAATTTATCCGGGTCAGCCAAACAAGTAAGATTATCTTCACAATGAATGATAATTTTCTTTCCTTGCTCATTGGTTACAGGATAAAATTCATCAATTAATTGTTGTAGCAAGAATTTTAAGTTTAAATTTTTTTTCATTAAAACTAGATTGGTATCATTAAATTTAGCAATTTCAAAAAATTCATTCATTAAATCTTCTAAGCGATAAGCTTTTTCCAAAGTGATATTTGTGTATTTTACGCGTTGCTCCATTGGTAAATCAGGAGTTTCTTTTAACAATTCTAAATAGCCAATGACAGAGGTAAGTGGTGTTTTTAAGTCGTGAGCTAGATAAACAATTAAATCATTCTTTTTTTGCTCACTCTCTTTGGCTAGTCGCTCATTTTTTTCTGCCTCATGTTTTAAATGGTTCATCTGTGTGCTAATATCTGCAAGCTCTGCTGGAAGTTGGATGTATTCTATGTTTTTGTCTAGCAACTGAGAAGATGCAATTTCTAGGGCAGAAATATAGGAATAGGTCTTTTTTAGCAAACGATAAGATAAAAAGGCAATACCCAGTATCAGAATCAGGCAAATGAAAAGGATGATAAGCATAGCATAGGGCTGTGTTCCGTCAAATAAAAAACTAAAAAGCCATAAAGCTTCATAATATACTTCGGGCAGAACATCATATACCCACTGAAAGTCCAAAAGAGAGATAATTTGTGCCATAGCAAGAAGAACAAGAAGAAAAATAGCAGTAAAAATCAAAATTCTTAAAAAGAAATTTTTACGTATTTTTTCCCATAAAGTTTGTTTTTTATTCGATTTCATATCCCACACCCCAAACTGTTTTAATAAATTTTGGATTTTTAGGCTTTTCCTGTAATTTTTCACGTAGCCTTTTGATATGTACCATAACCGTATTATTACAATCTAAATACTTTTCTCCCCAAACATTAGAAAAAAGTTCTTCACTACTCACCACTCTGCCTCGATTTTGGCATAAATACCAAAGAATAGAAAATTCAATAGGCGTTAAATTAATTTCTTGGTTATATAAAGTGCATTTGTGGTTTTCTTTGTTCACATATAAGCCTAAAAATTCTATCACATTTTTATTTTCTTTTTCTGTATTATATTGATAGTATCTACGCATGGCAGACTTTACCCTAGCTACTAATTCTAAGGGATTAAAGGGTTTTGTCATATAATCGTCTGCTCCAATAGACAATCCTTGAATTTTAGAAATATCATCTACCTTAGCCGTTAACATTAAAATGGGATAATGATATTTTTTTCTAATTTCACGGCAAATAGCAAAACCATCTATATCTGGTAACATGACATCTAAAATAGCCATATCTAAGTGTTTTTCTTCTATACATTTTAAAGCTTCTTTAGAATCATAAAATTTATATACCGTAAAATTTTCATTTTTTAAATAAACTTCCACTAAATCAGCAATTTCTTTTTCGTCATCTAATACTAAAACCGCATAACTCATAGTTTATCTCGTCCTTTCAGCAGTATTGTAACATAAAAGTAGGATTCCCTACAACAAATGTAAGAAAAACGTAAGAATTTTGTAAACAAAATATAAGAAATTTGTTAGAGAAAAGTAAAAAGTAGGGGAGAAAAAAGCGATATAGTAAGCTAAAAGAAATAGCTTAAAAATGTTTTTATCGTTAGAAGTAGCTTAGAAAGGACTAGGTTTTAAAATGCAAATTGTAGTAGGAATTTGCTTATGCATTAGTTTTATAAATTTTATAAAAAGGAAGAAACAAGTTTCTCATCAATTAGTGAGCAAAAGAAAGGGGCATCCAAAAATAAATGTGGTTGTTGGAATTATTTTGGTTTGCTTTGCCGTTTTTACAAGACTCTATAAAATAGAAGAGTTACTAAATGGATTGCATGTAGATGAAGTGGGAATGGGGTATGATGCTTTTTGCATTGCTAATTATGGAGTAGATAGATATTTGCATCATTTCCCTGTGTATATGATTAATTTTGGTGGAGGGCAAAGTGCCTTATATACCTACTTAGCAGCCATTATGGTAAAAATATTAGGTTTAAATACGCTAGCTATTCGTTTGCCAGGAGTTATTTTGAGTTTAACATCTATTTTAGCAGGTTTTTTCCTTATTCAGAAAACGCATGGTGTTCGATGGGGATTTGTCTTTATGCTACTAATGATAATTTGCCCTTGGCATGTGATGCAATCCCGATTTGGCTTAGATTGTAATTTACTATCTTCTATGATAATGATTTCTATCACCTTATTGGTAGTGAGTAAAAAGTGGTGGCAGTATATACTAGCCGGAGTTTCTTTTGGTATTACTCTATACACTTATGCTTTATCTTATATCATCCTTCCTGTTTTCTTGTTATTCAGCAGTAGTTATATGCTCTATGTAAAAAAAGCAAGGTGGAAAAATATTCTTTTTATGGCGATACCGATTGTTATTTTAGCCATTCCTTTAATTTGGATGCTACTCGTGAATATGGGATATTTAGAGCAAATAGATGGAGCCATCAGTATTTTAAAGTTGCCGGATTTCCGCACAGGAGAATTGAATTTTGCTAATATTTGGGGAAATCTAGGACAATTTTTTACCATCTTAACAGCAGGAAGTTTTGTGTATAATGCGATTCCACAGTTCGGAACCATCTATTTATTTGCCATTCCACTAGCAATAGTGGGAATAGGAATAGCTATCAAAGATACAGTAATATCTATCCAGAAAAGAAAGTTCTCTATGAGTAGTATCTTCCTATTTTTATGGCTTGCCAATATGGTACTCATGCTACTTACCAGCGTAAATGTAAATAAAATCAATTCTATTTACATAGCACTACTTTATTTCATTTTTCTATCTTTAAAAAATTTGTATCATTATTTTAAAATAGGGTTTGTGGGGATTAGTATTCTATACTTTGTTGTGGCAATTTGCTTTTTTCAATACTATTTTTGCCAATATGAAAAAGACTATCCACAAATAGATTTAGTAAATGAAGATGTAATACCTTTAAGTAGAGAAATACAGAAGCTAGATAAAAACAAAACAGTATATATGCATTTGAATATACATCAGCCTTGGATTTATGTTTTATATGCCATGCAAATTTCTCCTTATGAATTTAATGAGGGGAAAAGAGAAAATACCATAGATGGTTGGAATAATAATTATGCCTTTGGCAGGTACGAGTTTGAACTACCAGAAGAGGTGCAAGACAATAGCATTTATGTAATTTGTGAAGAAGAGACAGAGGAAGAGGTGAAAAGTTTTATACAGGAATTGGAGGAAAAAGAATATCAGGTGGAGCATTATGGGAGGTATGGTATCTATTACGAAATCAACCATTATGTAGACAAATTACAATGATTATGCTATAATGATAGAAGACCCAAAATTTGGATGTCGTTGGAAAAATCAATCCAACGAAAAATGATAGGAGGATATAAAATGAACAAGGTTACTATTTCAGCCCGGACAAGAGAAGCAAGTAAAATGCTCAAAGAAGCAATAGAGCAAAGCTTTGGATTTGAATTAAAAGGTTTGCAACATCCAGTAGAGTTTGCTACAGATTTGGATGCAGACGTTGTAATTCAAATTTTGAAAAGCTTTATCCGGAATGAAAGGATGGATTCTCTTTCTTTCCATTACGAAGGAGATACAGAAAAAGAAGAAAAGCAACCGGAGATTTTAGAGGTCCCTACGGAAGTACAGGAGGAAGAAGATGACGACGATGGCACTTATCTTTTTGTGGATAAAGAAATAAGTCAGTTGTCACGAAAGCAGCAAGTGTTGAGGCTCTTTCAAAGAAAAGAGCAGTGGGAAAATAAGGAGATAAAAGAAACCTTAGGTCTAACGGAGGCAAATGTATGGCATATCTTGAACGAATTACAAAAAGAAGGACAAATCGAAAAGGTGAGTAGAGGAGTCTGGAAAAAGGTTGTTATCGAAGAATTAAAAGAACAACCAATGTGCATGGGAACTGCTGTAAAGCAAAGTATCATGTCTTTCTTAGGAAATATGGTACAAGAAGTATCTATTTTCTATTTGAAAGAAGTCACAAAGTTTAGTGAAAGAGCCATCGAAAAAGCACTTGCTGAACTGAAAGAAGAAGGTTTGGTAGTGCAAACACAAAAAGGTATGTGGAGGCCTTCACACCTATCCTATCCGTATAGTGACATATACGAAAAGGAGGAGTATCATCTTATTCTGGACGAAATCATGTCTTCCGAGTACTTTAAGGGAGAACGTCTAAAAAAGATGTTCTCGGAGGAACTTGTAAATCAATTACTTCAGGAGTTGGTGGAGAGTGATTGTATCAAAAAAGTAGAAGAGGATAAATACCTCGTCTACTTGGAAAGCAGGATGATCTACTTCCTCTCTAAACATCCTGGAGCTAATGTAAGCATGATGAAGAGCAATATGCCTCTGGAAAAAGAAAGAGATATTGTTGCGAATATCAAGTATTTATTGAGCAACAATGTCGTGGAAAGGAGAGGTAAGCATAGAGGATATGTCCTCTTATCAAAATAAGGCGTCTATGCCTTAGAACAAAGGAAGCATACTACCGTAAAGGTGGGTATGCTTCTTTTGGCTTAAATTTATACTAAAAACTTTTCCATTTCTTTCCATACAGCGTCTGTATAAATTCTTCTTTCTGCGGAAAATGGAAGAAAAGGTAAATCCTTTAAAGGATTTAGTTCCTCTTGCAAAACTTTTACTTGGGAATCTACTTTGGTAACGGCAATTTTGTCCGCTTTATTTGCAATAATCATACATGGCTTTTGTTGGTCTACAATGTAACGGTACATCAATTTGTCATTTTCTGTAGGACTGTGACGAATATCTATGAGAAAAATAATCAAAGCAATTTCTTTACTTTGAGATAAATACTGCTCAATAAATTGTCCTACTTTTACTTGTTCTTGTTTAGACATTTTACTGTAACCATATCCGGGTAAATCTACAAAATAAAAGGAGTTATCCATATTATAAAAATTAATCTGTCTTGTTTTACCAGGTTCACTGCTAGTTCTTGCTAAATTTTTGCGGTTAACTAATGTATTAATAAAAGAAGATTTTCCTACATTAGATTTTCCTACTAAAACAACTTGAGGAAGCCCGTCTTTCGGATATTGTGCTGGTGAAACAGCAGAAATTTGAAATTTAGGATTTTTAATAAGCATATTTCTATCCTATTCGTTTACGCAAAACACGAAACGCCTTTCTTTATTTTTTAGGAGTTATTTTCTCTAATCCGCCCATATAAGGTCTTAATACTTCAGGAACAATGACACTTCCATCTGGCTGATAATTATTTTCTACGATAGAAATTAACATACGAGGTGGTGCTACTACTGTATTATTTAAAGTATGTGCAAAATAATTACCTTTTTCACCTTTAATACGAATGCCAAGACGTCTTGCTTGTGCATCTGTTAAATTAGAACAACTTCCTACTTCAAAATATTTTTGTTGTCTAGGGCTCCAAGCTTCTACATCACAGCTTTTGGCTTTTAAATCTGCTAAGTCGCCACTACAACATTCTAAAGTACGTACAGGAATTCCCATACTCCTAAATAACTCTATGGTATAAGACCACATTTTGTCATACCATTCATAGCTTTCTTCTGGCTTACAAACAACAATCATTTCTTGCTTTTCAAATTGATGAATACGATACACGCCACGTTCTTCTATACCATGAGCACCCTTTTCCTTCCTAAAGCAAGGAGAATAAGAAGTCATGGTATAAGGTAGATCTGATTCTTTTAAAATTTGGTCTTTAAATTTACCAATCATAGAATGCTCAGAAGTACCAATCAAATACAAATCTTCTCCTTCAATTTTGTACATCATAGCATCCATCTCTTCAAAACTCATAACACCAGTTACTACATCACTACGAATCATATAAGGAGGAATACAATAAGTAAATCCCTTATTAATCATAAAATCTCTAGCATAAGTAAGCACTGCAGAATGAAGTCTAGCTACATCTCCCATTAAATAGTAAAAACCATTTCCAGCTACACGGCGAGCAGAGTCTAAATCAAGCCCACCTAATCTTTCCAAAATTTCTCCGTGGAAAGGAATTTCATAATCTGGAACCACTGGTTCTCCGTATTTTTGAATTTCCACATTTTCGCTGTCATCTTTTCCAATAGGAACAGATTCATGAATGATGTTAGGGATTTTCATCATTCTTTCTTTTACTTCTGTTGCAAGTTTTGCTTCTTCCTTTTCATTAGAAGCAAGTTCTTCGTTTATTTTTTGTACTTGTTTTTTAATTTCTTCCGCTTCTTCTTTTTTGCCTTCCTTCATAAGAGAGCCTATTTTGGCACTTAAACTGTTACGAGAGGAACGAAGCTCGTCACCTTTTAATTTAATACTTCTGTTTTGCTCATCTAAAGAAAGTACCTCATCCACTAAGACCAATTTGTGGTCTTGAAATTTCTTCCTGATATTTTCCTTTACTAAATCAGGATTTTCTCTTAACAATTTAATATCAATCATATCAAAACGCCTCATTTCCTCTAAAATTTTGTACAAATTTTATCATAAAAAAAAGCGAAATTCAAGATAAAATCCATAAAAATTGGTAATACTATCCATAAAGGCTGTCCATTCAAGTCAGGGTTAAATGAGACACTACCAGAAAAATGTCGAAATAGGGTGGGAAAATGGAGATAGAATTTTTTAAGTTTATTATCTATTCTTTATGCATTGTACTAATTGCTAAATATATTTTAGTAAAGTTACTACGAAAGTTAGGAGAAAGTTTGCAGCTTTCCTCTAGAACAGTAGGTAACATAGCAGGATTTGCTACATCTATACCAGAGCTGTTAACAGTATCTTTTTCTGCTTTTACTGGATTACTAGGAACTAGTATTTATAATATTCTGAGTTCTAATGTGATTAATTTTGTACAATATTTATTTTCTATTGTTTTATCGAAAAATCAAAAGATATTAAGAAATAAAGCGTTACGAATAGATTTATGCTTAGTAGCCCTCACTATTTTCATACCAATGGTGATGCTATTATTTAGCTGGAATTTTTCTATTCATATCGTTCCCATTTTTCTTTTATGTTTTTTCTTTTTTTATTATCTAAATAAAAATGCACACAAGTTATATTTGCCAAAACAAGAGGGAATACTAGAAAAAGAAATAAAAGCAGAGGAAGAAAGAATTCATAAAAAATCAAAAATTTTGATAACGCATTCTATTTTTTTATTGCTGACGGGAGGAATCTTATATTGGATTGGCAATCAGCTAAGTATTGTATTAGAGAATTTGGCAGATAGTTTTTTAGTTCCCGAATGGATAATAGGAATAGCTTTAGGTTTTATTACGAGTATTCCAGAATTAATTACTTTTTTTGAATCGCAAAAGCATTATAAGGAGAAAGAAGAAAGAGAATTAGGAGTTATTGAAGCTACAAATAATCTATTGGCATCGAACATATTAAATTTGTTTATTATTCAAAGCATAGGAATTCTGATTTTTACATGGTCATAAACATAGATTCCTTATCAGGAAGAAATATTGGTAGTGCAAAGGGAAAAGAGAAATGCAATCAAAATCCTCAAAGAAAAGTTTATTTAAAGCCACGAAAGAAAATGAATAAAATAGGAGGAAAAGAATATATTATAATAGGAGGGTTTCCATGGGTGAAGAGTATGTAAAGGAAACGAAAATTAGAGATTTATCCATAGAAGAAAAGCAAAACCAATTAATGATTAGTATTATCAAAACGAAGAAAGAGCTAGATGTGGCTAGTAAAAATTTTGAATTTGCAGATGGTGATTTAATCGATTATTATACTTATCAAATGAAGGCAGCAAGAGCAAAATTAGATTATCTTATAAAAAGAGCGAAAAAAGAAGGAATGGTTTTGCCAATGCTAGAGCAAATAGAGCTAAGACATAAACAAGCAATTTAAGGAATATTTGTCCAAAATGATTCATAAGTATGTAGCAAAGAGAAAAAGGAGCGGGTGAATCGTGGACATAAATACAATCATTATTTATTTGGCATGCATTATTTTCTTATTTATTTTTGGAAGGATATTTGTGCTTCCATTAAGAAGTATATTAAAAATAGTAGGTAACTCTATATTAGGAGGCATTCTTTTATTTTGTATCAATAGTATAGGTGGTATATGGGGATTTCATATTGGACTAAATGTATTAACAGCTGTTTTAGTGGGATTATTAGGTATACCTCGGTGCTATTTTATTAATTATTCTGAAAATTTTTTTATAAAGAATGACAAAGAGGTAATAGGGTGGTATAATAAAAAAGTAACAATAAAATTTCGCCGATAAATAAGGGAGGAAGAAAATGAAACGGTGGAAGGTAGTATTAGGTTTAGCAATACTCTTAATGAGTATGCCACTAACAGTTTGGGCACAAGAGCAAAAGCCTTTTGCACAAAGAGAGTGTGAAAGAGAAATATCAATGAAAAAAAAGCTTTATACGAAAGCTTTAGAAGAAGAGGATATATCAGAAGAACTCTTCTTGGAAATGACTAGTTTTCTGGAAAATAAGGAAGCAGTACTGACAGCGGAGAATAGTACAGAGGAATATGGACTATTTCCTGTACAGTATATTGCAACTTTGTATGCCTATCAAGATAGCAAGTTGGAAGATTTAGCAGTCTTAGTATGGTATGTTCCGGAAAAGGCAGATACCTATATTGCAGAGTACAACAAAGATATGCAATATATCGAGGAAGAATTTGCGATATATGGTATTGAAGGTGAATTGGAAATTGATGCGTTTCAGTTTCCTATCTTAAGTGCAAAGGGGTAACTAATGGCGCAAGGCAAGTTTTGCCTTGCGCTTCCTCCTACTAAAATAAGAGTTTACAACAAGTCAAAAATGTGGCATAATACTACTAGGAGGAAAAAGATGTTTGATATAGAAGCAGAACTAAAAAAACTACCAAATAAACCCGGTGTATATATTATGCATGACAAAAACGACACCATTATCTATGTGGGAAAAGCAATTTCTCTTAAAAATCGTGTAAGGCAATATTTTAGAAAAGGGCATAAAACGAAAAGAATAGAAAATATGGTGGCTTTAATAGATCACTTTGAATACATTGTGGTAGACAATGAGGCAGAAGCCCTTATTTTAGAGTGCAATTTAATTAAGAAAAATAAGCCAAAATTCAATGTGCTACTAAAAGATGATAAAACCTATCCTTATATAAAAATAAATGTGAAAGACGACTATCCAAATGTATATATTACAAGGCGTTTGCTACATGATGGCGCTAGATATTTTGGACCATATGCCAATAGTGGGGCAGCAAAAGAAATGGTAGATTTTATCAAAGAAAAGTTTAAAATTCGTCAGTGTAGTAGCTTTAAATATAAAGATAGGCCATGTTTAAATTACCACATCAAAAAGTGTTTTGCTCCATGCATGGGTTACATTTCTAAAGAAGAATATCGAAAACAAATTAATGAAATTATCAGTATTCTAGAAGGAAAAACAGAAAATATATGCAAACAAATAGAAGAAGAAATGCAAGAAGCATCTAGTAAAATGCAATATGAAAAAGCAGCATATTTAAGAGATAAATTAACAGCAATTGAAAGAATATCAGCAAAACAAAAGGTATCGAATTTAAACGAAAATGATATTGATGTAATTGGTATTGCTAAAAATGCTTTTGAGGTTTGTGTGGAAATTTTCTTTGTCAGAAAGAGCAAAATGGTAGGAAGAGAACATTACTTTTTTAAGGATTTAGTAGATGAGGAAGATAGCCAGATTTTATCAGATTTTATCAAACAATATTACATAGATAGAAGCATTTTACCAAATAAAATTATGATAAAAGAAGAGATAGAAGATAAAAGTGCTATAGAACAATGGCTAAGCAGTGTAGCGGGAAGAAAAGTAGAAATTAAAACACCACAAAAAGGAGAGAAACTTCGTTTAGTAGAAATGGCTGAAATGAATAGCAAAATAACGCTAGAAAATAAAGAAAAAGACAAATATAGCATATTAAATGAACTAAAAGAAGTATTACAATTAGAAAGGCTACCACGTAAAATAGAGTCTTATGATATCTCTAATATTTCTGGTAGCTACATGGTAGCAGGTATGTGCGTGATGCAAGATGGAATTATTAAAAAGAATTTAGCAAGAAGATTTCGAATCAAAACCGTATTCGAACAAGATGACCCTAGATGTATGAAAGAGGTAATCGCAAGGAGACTAAAATATTCCATAGACAATGAAAAAAGTGGATTTGGAAAAATGCCAGATGTCATTTTTGTAGATGGAGGTATTACGCAAATAAGAGCTGCTAGAGAAGCGGTGGAGCAGTATCACTTAAAAATTCCTATTTTCGGAATGGTAAAAAACGATAAACACCAAACAAGAGCATTAATGAATGAAGAAAGACAGGAACTTGCTCTATCAGAAGAGGCAATGAAACATATTACGCTATTTCAAGATAATGTGCATGATACAGCCATTGGCTATCACAAAAAATTACGTGAAGCTAGTGTTACAAAATCGGCATTAGATGAGGTAGAAGGAATAGGACCAGCTAAGAAAAAATTACTTTTGCAAACATTTGGCAGTGTAGAAAAAATAAAAAATGCCAGTAGAGAAGAATTAACAAAACTAAAAGGAATTAATGAGGCACTAGCCAAAAAATTAAAAGAGGAATTGTAATGTAAACTATTGTAAAATTACTGCAAAAGCGGTATAATGAAACGCATGAGAGAAAGGGTGAAAAGAAAATGAAAGTAAGCAGAGAAGAACTTTTGCATATTGCAAAATTGGCAGATTTAGATTTAAAAGAAGAGGAAATAGATACTTATTTAAACAATTTACAAGATATATTAAATTTTGCTAATATTGTAAACGAAGCACCAGCACAAGGATTAGGAGAAACCTTTGGTGCAAACGATAATTGTAATGTATTTCGAAAAGATGAAGTAAAGGTATTTGAAGATAATGCTTCCTTGCTTTCTAATGCACCAGAAAGTGAAAGAAATATGTTTAAAATTCCAAAAGTAATACAATAAGAGGGAAAGGAAGGATGAAAAAAGATGGAAATAACAGAGCTTACCGTGCATGAATTACAGGACAAGTTAAAGAAAAAAGAGATAACTTTGCCAGAAATTACAAAGGCATATGCGAAAAGGATAGAAGAAAAAGAAAAAGATGTACAAGCTTTTCTTACTATTTTAACAGAAGAAGCAGAGAAACAATCCACAGAAATACAACAAAAAGTGGATAAAGGAGAAGAAATAGGAAGTTTAGCAGGTATTCCCATAGGAATTAAAGACAATATTTGTACAAAAGGAGTGAAAACGACTTGTGCATCTAAAATGTTAGAAAATTTTGTTTCTCCTTATGATGCCACTGTTATGGAGAAAATAAAAGCAGAAGGAATGATAACACTTGGAAAATTAAACATGGACG
Source organism: uncultured Clostridiaceae bacterium (assembly GCA_946493085.1). Taxonomy (GTDB): domain Bacteria; phylum Bacillota; class Clostridia; order TANB77; family CAG-508; genus UMGS1663. The sequence goes on along the minus strand of CAMMAC010000003.1, from coordinate 33,036 downwards.
AATTTGCTATGGGAGCTTCTACAGAATATTCTGCATTTCAGAAAACAAGAAATCCATGGAATTTAAATACTGTGCCAGGTGGCTCATCAGGAGGTAGTGCAGCAGCTGTAGCAGCAGATTTAGTACCTTGGGCATTAGGCTCAGATACAGGAGGATCCATTCGTCAGCCAGCCTCTTTTTGTGGGGTAGTAGGATTAAAACCTACCTATGGCTTAATTTCTCGTTATGGATTAGTAGCATTTGCTTCTTCCTTAGACCAAATAGGACCTATTACAAAAGATGTAGAAGATTGTGCTATGCTGTTAAATGTGATAACAGGACATGATGAAAAAGACACTACATCAGAAAACAGAGAAAAAGTGGATTATACCAAAGCCATTCGTAATGATGTAAAAGGAATGAGAATAGGAATTCCAAAAGAATATTTTGGAGAAGGAATTGATAAAGAGGTAAAAGAAGCATTAGAAAAAGCCATTCAAACTTATCAAGAATTAGGAGCAACGGTAGAAGAATGTTCTTTAGATATTGCAAACTATGCTCTAGCTACCTATTATATCATAGCTTGTGCAGAAGCAAGTTCTAATTTAGGTAGATTTGATGGAATTCGTTATGGCTATCGTACACCAAATTACAATAATCTAAAAGAGTTATATCGTCATTCTAGAAGTGAAGGATTTGGAGCAGAAGTAAAAAGAAGAATTATTTTGGGAACTTATGTGTTATCTTCTGGCTATTATGATGCTTACTATAAAAAAGCACAACAAGTAAGAACACTAGTAAAGAAAGAATTTGAAGAGGCTTTCCAAAAATATGATTTCCTATTAACACCAACTGCACCAAATGTTGCTTTTGAGATAGGAACAAAATCGAATAATCCTTTAGAAATGTATTTAGCAGATATTTGTACTGTTTCTGTAAATATAGCAGGACTTCCAGGTATCTCTATTCCATGTGGAGTAAATAGTAAGCAAATGCCAATTGGAATGCAGTTAATTGGACCAAAATTTAGCGAAGAAACACTTTTGCAAGCAGCTTATACATTTGAACAAAAAATAGAATTTAGAAAAAAATATAGACCAGAGTTTAAAAAATAAGAAAGGGTGAGAGGGTTGAAAAATAATGATTATGAGATAGTAATGGGATTAGAAGTGCATGCAGAGCTTTCTACAAAAACAAAAATCTTTTGCAGTTGTCCTACAGAATTTGGAGGAGAGCCTAATACACATACTTGTCCTATTTGTATGGCAATGCCTGGAACACTTCCTGTACTTAATGAAAAGGTAGTAGAATATGCGGTAAAAGCAGGTCTTGCAACCAATTGTGAAATTGCAAGAGATAGTAAAAATGATAGGAAAAACTATTTTTATCCAGACCTTCCTAAATCTTATCAAATTTCTCAATTTGATAAACCTCTTTGTGAGCATGGTTATATAGAGATTGAAACAGGAGAAGGGGAAAAGAAAAAAATTCGTTTAACACGTATCCATATAGAAGAAGATGCAGGAAAGTTAAATCATAATGAATTTGGAGGAGGAAGCTTAGTAGATTTAAATAGAGCAGGAGTACCCCTTATAGAAATTGTTTCCGAACCAGATTTACGTACTACAGAAGAAGTAGATGCTTACTTGAAAAAACTAAAATCTATTTTGGAATATATAGAAGTATCGGACTGTAAAATGCAAGAAGGTTCTTTCCGTGCAGATGTAAATGTATCTGTTAGAAAAAAAGGAGAAGAGAAATATGGAACCCGTACAGAAATGAAAAATATGAACTCTTTCCGTTCTATTATAAGAGCTATTGAGTATGAGGCAGATAGGCAAATAGATATATTAGAAGAAGGAGGAACGATTGAACAAGAAACTCTAAGATGGGATGATGTATCTGGAAAAACATTTTCTATGAGAGATAAAGAAGATGCACAAGACTATCGTTATTTCCCAGACCCAGATTTAGTAGCGATTCGTCTTTCAGAAGAATATATCCAAGCTATGAAAGAAAGTCTACCAGAATTACCAGAAAGCAGAAAACAAAGATATATAGAAGAATATGGATTATCTCAAAAGGATAGTAATTTACTAACAGCATCCAAATATTTATCTAATTTATTTGAAGAGGCAGAAGCAATTTGCAAAAATCCAAAGGCAGTAGCTAACTGGCTATTATCCGATGTTTCTAGAATACTAAATGAAAAAGAGCTAGAACCAGATGCTATTCCATTTACAGCAGAACAATTAGCTAAAATGATACAATTAATAGAAAAAGGAACTATCAGTTCTGCTATAGGTAAAAAAGTAATTACAGAATTATTTGAAAATCCAAAAGATCCAGAAGAAATCATAAAAGAAAAAGGATGGATTCAAATTTCAGATGAGGGAGCTATCGGGGAAGTAGTAAAGAAAGTATTAGAAGCAAATCCTCAGTCCATAGCAGATTATAAAGCAGGAAAAGATAAAGCATTAGGTTTTTTAGTGGGACAAGCAATGAAAGAGACCAAAGGAAAAGCAAATCCACAAATGTTAAATAAAATGTTCCTAGAAGAACTAAAAAAATAGACTGAACTTTAGGGGCGTTCCTTAAAGTTCATAAAACAAAAATAATGTAATGAGGAAAAGTTTTAATGAATAGAGAAACGTTCCTCATTTTTTTCAGCTAAAAAAATATTTCTAAAATTTGTTTTTGATTTAGCAACAATAGATAAAAAAATAAAAACAAAATAACATAAAACGAATTGTAGTTAAAAAAGAAATAAGAGAAAATAAAAATAATACTTGATAATAGCCAAAAGGTAATGTACAATAAAGGTATAAATGTGAAAGAAATGGAAAACATAAGAAGAAGGAGTAAAAAAATGAAAAATAATACAGGAATAACGATGGTTTCGTTAGTAGTAACTATAATAGTGTTAATCATCTTGGCAGGAGTAAGTATTAATATGCTAGTAGGGGATAATGGAATTATAACCTTAGCACAAAAGGCGAAAGAAAATACAGAATTGGCACAAATAGAAGAAGAAAAGCAATTAAATACAGTATATGAGCAATTAGAGAACTATAATAGCATTAGTTCTGGAAGTATAGAAGAAAATGAGCAATTTATTGAATTGCAAAATAAATATAATGAGTTGCAAGAACAATATAATAGTTTACAAGAAGAAAATAAAAACTTACAAACCGATAATAATAATTTACAAACAGAATATGAAAATTTTAAAACGCAAGTAGCAACAGCCATTAACAATAAAGGAGTAGCGACAAATAATACAGATTCTATCGAAACAATAATTAGTAATATTGGTAAAATAACAGGTGGCAGAATAGAAACAATGACAGTTAGGATAGGAAATGCTAATACAACGAATAGTATACCAGCACAAGAAGGCTGGACTTTTGTGGGAGCTTATTCTTCTGGAATGGAAGTAAGAAATAGTAATGGACATATGACATTCTGTAATTTCGGATTTTCATTTAATAGTACAAGTGCAACTGGAGGAGCAGGTTCTGGTGCTGGTGATGGTTCTAACTATTATTCAAATGCAGGAAATATGTATGCTATATATGCTAGAGTGGTTAGTTAATAAAAAGTTATATAGATAAGAGAAGGTGTCCTAAGAAAAAATACAAGGACACCTCTTTTAATTCCATTCTTTTTTTATCGTATCAAATCCAATAGCGCAAATAAAGAAGGTAATAGCAAACATAAGGCTGGTTCTTAGTAAAGAAATTCCTATCTTAAATAGAACAGGAAAGGCAAAAAGCCCATCATAAAAAGCTAGCAAAAAAGTAGAAAATAGGGCAAGCAATAAAGAAAAGAAAAGCCCTTTTTTTAAAAGAAAAGTAGTTTTTTTATCAAAATTTTTTACTTCATTTATTAAACTATGTATCCATTTCATAAGCAACCTCCATTCTATCTCCATGTTACCATAAAATAAAAACAATAGCAATGGAAATATAAGGCAAAAAAATCACTCTTTTGCAAGAGTGATAAAATAAAAAACTGTGCACAATCTTTTATTTTTTATGCACCAATGGCATTTAATTTTTTAGCTAAATTTGATTTTTTTCTAGCAGCAGTGTTTTTTACGATAACACCTTTTGTACAAGCTTGGTCGATTTTCTTAGTAGCTTCTGAAAATAGTTTAGTAGCTTCTTCTTTATTTCCAGTAGCTAATGCTTCCTCAAATCTTCTAATAGCTGTTTTGTAAGCTGATTTTATCATATTATTTCTTAATGTTTTCTTTTCAATTACATTAACACGTTTGATAGCTGATTTAATATTTGGCATCCTTTTGCACCTCCCTTTTTACGTTTGCTACAATATAGCAAATAAAATTCTACCATAAAAAAGCTAATTTTGCAAGAGTTCATAACAAAATAAACTTAAAATTTATGAAAATTTTGTAAATATCATAAAAAAATAAGGAAAATGTTTGAAATATTTTAGAAAACAAGGTATAATAAAGATACAAAAATAACAAAAGAACAAAACAGAAAGGAGCGATTGTTATGAATATTAAAATAACAGGAAAAGAGCTAAAAGCTACAGAATCCATTAAAGATTATATAGAAAGGAAATTAGAAAGATTAAACAAATATTTTGGAGAAGAATTTAATGTATTGGCTACTATCAAAACAGAAGGAAATGAACAAGTGGCAGAAATGAATGTTACAACAGCTGAAGGGGATACTTTCAGAGCCGTAACAGCACACAAAGATTTATATGCTTCTATTGATAAAGATATCGATATTTTAGAAGGTCAAGTTAGAAAAATGAAAACCAAAAAAGATAAGCAAAATATGACAGAATCTATTCGTTTGAAGGAATCTTTAAACCAAATAGAAGAACATCCAATAGAAGATGAAATTATAAAAACAATTTATTATACCATTAAGCCAATGGCAGCAGAAGATGCAAAATTAGAATTAGAAGCAAAACCACAAAATCAATTTTTAGCATTTATTAATATAGAAACAGAAAAAGTAAATGTTATTTATCGTTTAAAAGATGGAAAGAATTTTGGTTTAGTAGAACCAGAGGCATAAAAAAGAGCCATTATGGCTCTTTTTTATGCTATTTCATTTGGCTTTCAGCTTGTTCTATTAATTTTCTAACCATGTTACCACCAATTCTACCAGCATCTCTTGAAGAGATATTTCCATTATATCCATCTTTTAAATTTACACCAACTTCTGAAGCAACTTCATATTTGAATTTGTTTAGAGCTTCTCTTGCTTCTGGAATTACTTTTTTATTGCTATTTGTCATTTTTCATTTCACCTCCTGAAAATTTAAAATTTGAAAATTTACTTTTCATTATATAGAATGTACAAAGTAGAAAAAAATAAACTGGAAATTTTTTGAAAATAAAAAACAGGAACCCATTCCTTGTCTTTACAAAATTAAAGGCAAAAAATCCATTCCTGTTTTTAAATAATAAAACTATTTACCAGCCATTTGTCTTTCTGCTGTTTCAATTAGCTTTCTAACCATGTTACCACCAATTCTACCAGCATCTCTTGAAGATAAATCTCCATTATATCCGTCTTTTAAAGTTACACCAACTTCTGAAGCGACTTCATATTTGAATTTATTTAAAGCTTCTCTTGCTTCTGGAACTACTTTATAATTAGAATTTGTCATTATTTTCACCTCCTAGAATATATATTCTGTGATTAAGAAAAAACGAAATATGTTTTTTCATTATTTAGAGTGCACGAAATAAGAAAAAATAAACTGGAAATTTTTTAAAAAATGTAGAAAAAAGTGGAAATATGTGTTATGATTATTTTTCCACGAATAGGAGAAAATAATTGTAACTTTATTAAAAGTGTGGTAAAATGCAGAAGAAAAGGAGATAAAATATATATGTATGGATTAGTTGCCATTGATTTAGATGGAACATTATTAAATTCTTACGGAGAAGTTTCCACAAAAAATAAAGAAAGTATCCAAAAGGCAGTAGAAAATGGAGTTCAAATAGTACTTACTTCTGGAAGACCAATCGCCTCTGTAAAAAGCTTAGCATTAGAATGTGGATGTGGACCATATATTATATGTGGAAATGGAGCCATTACTTATGATATGGAAAAAAATGAAGTTATTTATAATCGATTTTTAGAAAAAGCAAAAGTATTGCAAATCATAAAAATATGTGAAGAAAATAGTATTTTTTATGCTATATATAGAGAAGATTGTATTATTACCAAATCTCTTAATTATAATATACTCTTTTTTCACCAAGAAAATGCAAAAAAACCGGAGGATAAAAAAGTAAGAATCAATTTAATGCAAAATATATATGATTATGTAAAACAAAGTGAGAATCAAAATTATTTAAAAATAACAATTTGTGACGGAAATCCTATCGTTTTTAAAAGTATTATGCAAAAACTAAAAAACGTAAAGAATGTAGAAGTGTTGGATGTAGCACATATGTCTAGAAAAATCATAAAAGATGGAACAAAAGATGTATTAGTAGAATATCATTATACAGAAATTACAAATAAAAATGTAGATAAATGGGGAGCCATTGAAGATTTAGCAAAACGATTAAATATAAAGAAAGAAGAAATTATGGCAATTGGAGACAATGCGAATGACATAGAGATGATAAAAAATGCAGGAATGGGCGTAGCCATGGGAGAAAGTAACTCAAAGGTAAAGGAAGTCGCTGATAAAATAGTAGCAGATAACGATCATGATGGCGTAGCAGAGGCTTTGAACTTTAAATTTCAAAAGAAATTAACTTAAAAATTTGCTAAAATAGAAAGGCAAAAACTACAAGAATAAATTCGGGAGAAAATGCACACTCTTAAATAAGAGGAGGTGCATTTTTTATGGAAAAAGAACAAAACAGATATGCGCGTTCTATAGATGCGTATCATTATACAAGTGAAGATGTAACAAAGTATGGGGAATTTGTTTCTTCTTATTTTTCATGGCTGACTTTAGATACGCAAAAAAAATTAGCCAAAAGAATGGAGAATATGACAAAAAAAGAATAATAATAACAAAATAACATAAATGTAATTGCAAAAACGAGTGAAGAAAAAGAAAATAGCATAGAGAAAGAAGCATAAGAAAAAAGGAGAGAAAGAAACATGAAAGAAGAAAAAGCAATTACATTAGTGACACTTGCAGTAACAATTGTTGTGTTAATTATTCTAGCAGGAGTTAGTATCTCTACCTTAGTAGGAGATAATGGAATTATTACAAAAGCCAAAGAAGCAAGAGAAAATATAGAATTAGCACAAATAGAAGAGCAAATTTCTTTAAATCAATTATATACCGACATGACAAATGAGATAGAATTAGGCACAGAAGGAGAAGTTTTAGAATCCTTTATAGAATTCAAAAGAAAGATAGCTGAGGCTATTACAGAAAAAGGCATACAGACCTCAGAAACAGATAGTAGTGATACCATGGCAAACAATATCAGAAGTTTAAATACAAGTGAATCGAGTGTGTATGAAATAAAAGACGAAGAAGGTAATACCATTCCAGTACCAAAAGGTTTTTATTATGTAGGAGGAAGCTTATCCACAGGAGTAATTATTTCAGATAATGCAGATGATGAATATGATGGTATTACAGATAAAACTACTTGGGAATATACGAGAAATTTAAAAGGAAATCAATTTGTATGGATACCATGTACTACAAGTGAATATAAAAAAAGCAATGTATGGAATGGAATAACTCAAACAAATACAACTTTGGCCAATGCTTGGTGGAATACAACAACACCAAGTGCAGAATTAGCACAAGTAAAAAAATATGGAGGTTTTTATGTAGGAAGATATGAGGCAGGACTTGCAAATACAATTACAGAATTTACAACAGTTCAAAAACATACTGCTTCAAATCAAATATATAATTTAGATGGAGTTCCACAAAGTAAAGCAGGTGTGGTGCCTTGGATGTTTATTGATTGGACACATGCAAAAGCAAATGCAGAAAGTATGTATGATAGTCAATATGTGAGCAGTGGATTAATTACAGGAACACAATGGGATGTAATGTTAAAGAAAATGATAGGAAAAACGATAGGCGAAACAACAGGAGATAGTAAAGTTACATTAACAGAAACTGATTTAACAAATTCAGGCGTATGGGGAAATTATATAAATAATAGCATATCCTATACAGGAAGATTAGCAAGAGCAAATTCAAGTGCTTGGACAATAGAACCATTTGGAACGGTAACAAGTGGGACAACAACAACTTATAGTAGTGATAACGGAGAGTTATTAACAACAGGCGCTAGTAAAATAGCACAAGTATATCATATATATGATGTAGCAGGAAACTTATGGGAGTGGACTGAAGAAACCTCATCTTACTTAGAAAATTCACAATATGGAGAGTTTCGTGGAGGAGGATTTATTTATAATTCTTCTTCTAGACCTGTGTGCTATCGCTGTCGTGCTGATCACGTTTGGTGGACTGGTTATTTTGTAGGTTTCCGTGTAGTGCTTTATATTAGATAGTCAAGAAATAAATTAATAAAGAGAAAAGGGGCGTTTTGAACTTTAAAGAACGTCCCTAAATTGCAGCTAAAGTACAAAAAATTTTGAAAAAACTATTGACAAACGAAAAAGAAAGAGTATAATAAATAATGAAGGTCAAAGAAAGTCAAAGTCAAAATGTAAAAGAGGTGACGAGATGAGAATTACAGATCAAATAGAAGAATTTATTAAAGAACTATTTCGCGAAGATGATGATTATGTAGAAATACAAAGAAATGATTTAGCAGAACATTTTAATTGTGTGCCATCTCAAATTAACTACGTAATTGCTACAAGATTTAAACCATCACAAGGCTATTATGTAGAAAGTAAACGTGGAGGTGGTGGGCATATCACCATCAAAAAGATAAACTTAAGCAAAAGTAAATATTTTATGCATATTATAGCTAGTATGGATGAAACTTTAACAGCACAAGAAGTGGATATTTTTATTAGTAACTTTTTGTCTTACGATATGATTACAGAAGAAGAAGCTAAGCTATTAAAAGTAGCTACTAGTGATAATGTACTAACTATCTCGCAACCAGATAGAGATAAAATTAGAGCAAAAATCTTTAAAAATATGATATTAAATTTAATTTAAAGGAGTGATTATTATGTTGTGTCAAAATTGTGGAAAAAGAGAAGCAAATATAAAATATACGCAGATTATTAATGGAGTAAAGAAAGAGATGTCTCTTTGTGAAAATTGTGCAAAAGAATTGGGAGTAGAAGATATTCATTTTAATATGCCAATTAGCTTTTCTAGTTTTTTAAGTGACTTTTTAGAGCCATATGAGTCAGAAAGTAATTTTATGACAAACTTTATGGCACCACAAACATTGCTTTGTGAAAATTGTAACAGTACCTATGATGATTTCTTAAAAGAAGGAAAATTTGGATGTGAAGAATGTTATGAAAATTTTTCTAGTAAAATTGATCCTTTGTTAAAAAATATTCATGGTTCTAATAGACATGTAGGAAGAGTAAGTAGAGTCTTAAATGAAAAAACAGAAGCAACAAATAAAGCAAAAGAAATAACAAAACAAGAAGACAAGAAAATGTCAGAAGAGGAAGAAAAACTACAAAGTTTAAAGAAAAGGCTAGAGAAAGAGATTAAAGAAGAACGCTATGAAGATGCAGCAAAAACAAGAGATGAAATAAAAAGAATAGAAAATAGTGAAAAAGGAGGCAAATAATGGCAAGTTGGTATTTAGAAACAGGAAAAACAGATGGTGATATTGTAGTAAGTTCCAGAATTCGTTTGGCTAGAAATATAAAAGGGATTCCTTTTGAGACAAAGGCGACAGATAAGCAAAAACAAGAGATATTAGAAAAAGTAAAATATATTACACCAAGTATAGGATATGGATTGCAATATTTTGCCATGAAAGATATGGACGATGTGACCAAAATGAGCTTAGTAGAAAAACATTTAATTAGTCCAGAAATGGCTTTAAGAAAAGACCAAGAAAATATAGGCATTTTATTAAACAAAGAAGAAAATATTTGTATTATGCTAAATGAAGAAGATCACCTTCGTATGCAAGTGTTCAGTGCAGGGCTAGAATTACAAAACACAATGCAATTAGCCATAGAGATAGAAGAAAAAATGGACGAAATGCTATCATTTTCTTGTAGCAGGGAATATGGTTATTTAACGGCGTGCCCTACCAATGTAGGAACAGGTCTTAGAGCATCTGTTATGGTACATTTGCCAGCTTTAAAATTAACAGGCAATATTTCTAAAATTTTGCATATTGTCAATAATTTTGGTATGACGATTCGAGGCGTCTATGGAGAAGATACCAAAAGTCAAGGAGATATGTATCAAATTTCTAACAATCAGACCTTAGGTATTACAGAAAAAGAAATTATTAGCAATTTAGAAAATATTACGAAAAAGGTAGTAGAGCAAGAAAGATTAGCAAGAAAATATCTAAGAAAAGACCCTATAGAACTAGAAAATAGGGTGTATAGATCTTTTGGTATTTTGCGTTATGCAAGCAAAATAAATTCGGAAGAAGCAGAAGATTTATTATCTGATGTTAAATTAGGAACAGACTTAGGTATTATAGAGGAGTTAACAGACAGCAAAGTAAAAGAGTTAGAGCTATATTTAAAACCAGCAAATCTACAAAAAAGAGTAGGAAAAGCGTTAACTGGTTTTGAAAGAGACTTAGAAAGAGCAAAAGTAGTAAAACAAATTATAGGTTAGGAAGGAGTGAAGCGTATGATGTATTATAAATTTACAAAAAGAGCTGAAAAGGCAATAGAAATAGCCAATCAGCTTGCAATAGAATTAGGTCATGATTATATGGGAACAGAACATCTTTTATATGGCTTAGCAAAAGAAGGTAGTGGTGTGGCTAGTAAAGTATTAGAAAACCAAGGAGTAACACCAGAGGCTATCTTAAATGAAATTGAGGATTTAGTAGGTAGAGGAGAAGAAGGTACACAAACAGAAAATAGAAGCATTGGTTTTACGCCAAGAACAAAAAGAGTGATAGAAAATGCATTTGTGGAGGCTCGTAAATTAGGAGCAGACTACATAGGAACAGAACATCTATTAATTGGTATTATGAGAGAAGGCGATAGCATTGCAGTTAGAATTATGCTAAATTTACAAGTAAACCCACAAAGACTATACAATGAAATTGTAAAAGTGATTAATGAAGATGATGCTGTCGGTAAAATAGATCAAGCAAAAGGAAATAGTAAAACCAATAATAGCTTCCATCAAACAACTACACTAAATCAATTTGGTAGTGATTTAACAAAACAAGCAGAAGAAGGAAAGTTAGACCCAGTAATAGGAAGAAAAAATGAAATAGAAAGAGTAACCCAAATTTTATCTAGAAGAACCAAAAATAATCCTTGTTTAATAGGAGAACCAGGAGTAGGAAAAACAGCAGTAGTAGAAGGTTTGGCACAAAGAATTGTGGCAGAAGATGTGCCAGAACCATTAAAGGGCAAAAGAGTAGTAAGCTTAGATATTTCTAGCATGGTTGCAGGGGCAAAGTATAGAGGAGATTTTGAGGAAAGAATAAAAAAATGTTTAAATGAAGTAAGAAAAGCAGGAGATGTTATTTTATTCATTGACGAAATTCATACCATAGTAGGAGCAGGTTCTGCAGAAGGAGCAGTAGATGCAGCCAATATTTTAAAACCATTATTAGCAAGAGGAGAAGTACAAGTAATAGGTGCTACTACTCTAAATGAATATAGAAAATATATTGAAAAAGATAGTGCCTTGGAAAGAAGATTTAGCCCTGTTACAGTAGCAGAGCCAACAACAGAGGATACCATTAAAATACTAGAGGGATTAAGTGATAAATATGAAGCACATCATAATGTAAAAATTACCGAAGAAGCCATAGAGGCAGCAGTTAATTTATCTGTAAGATATATTAACGATAGATTTTTGCCAGATAAAGCAATAGATTTAATAGATGAGGCAGCTTCTCGTGTAAGAATGAAAACATATACGATGCCAGATAGTATAAAAACTTTAGAAGAAAGTATAGAGACAATTAAGAAAGATAAAGAAGAAGCAATTCGAAAACAAGATTTTGAAAAAGCAGCAAAATTAAGGGATAAACAACATAGTAGTGAGGAAAAATTAGAAAAAGAAAAACAAAAATGGGCAAATAAAAACAGTAAATCTGTTGTGCAATTAACAGCAGAAGATATTGCAGAAGTCATTAGCAATTGGACGAGAATTCCAGTGCAAAAAATTACAGAAGATGAGAATGTAAAATTAAAAAATTTAGAGAAAACATTGCATGAAAGAGTGGTAGGACAAAATGAGGCAGTAGAGGCTGTGGCAAAAGCCATTAGACGTAGCAGAGTAGGACTTCAAGATCCCAATAGACCAATTGGTTCTTTCCTATTCTTAGGACCTACTGGTGTAGGAAAAACAGAGCTTTCTAAAGCACTAGCACAAAGTTTATTTGGAAGTAGCGATAGTATGATTCGTATTGATATGTCAGAATATATGGAACCACATTCTGTAGCCAAATTAATTGGTTCTCCTCCAGGGTATGTAGGATACGATGAGGGAGGACAGCTAACAGAAAAAATAAGAAGACAACCATATTCTGTTATCCTATTTGATGAAATTGAAAAAGCACATCCAGATGTAATGAATATGTTACTTCAAATATTAGATGATGGACGTCTAACAGATAGTAATGGTAGAGTAGTAAACTTCAAAAATACAGTTATTATTATGACCTCTAACGTAGGAGCGAGACTAATTACAGATAAAAAATCTTTAGGATTTGCCGAAAACAAAAAGGACGAAGACAAAGAAGAGCAAAAGGAATATGAAGACATCAAAAAAGAAGTAATGGCAGAGCTAAAAAGACAGTTTAGACCAGAGTTTATTAATCGTATTGATGAAATTATTGTATTCCATAAGTTACAAAAACAAGAAATGCTACAAATTGTAGATATTATGCTAAAAGAAGTACAAAAACGAATGGAAAAACAAGATATTTCTATAGAAATAGACGAGGCAGTAAAAGACAAAATTATGGAAAAGGGAATAGACCAAAACTTTGGTGCAAGACCATTAAGAAGAACTATCCAAACTATGGTAGAAGATAAAATAGCAGAAGGCATATTAGATGGTGTTATTCAAAAAGGACATAAAACAAAAATGACAGTAGGAGAAGACGGAGAAATTCGTATAGCTGAAGAAGTAAAAAAATAATAAATAGGAATAAAAAGGAACACATTTCGTATAAAAAACGTAGTGTGTTCCTTTTTTAGTAGAAAAATAAACATATTTACACCGGATTTACATGAATTTGTGTCTGATATACTTTATCTAATTTAGAAATCTCTTTTTCTAATTGATCAGCTAGTGCATGGCTTTCAAAAGTAGATAAATTCCCATCCACGGAAATCGTAAGGATTACCATATATTGATAACCAACAGGAGTAGTATAAAAATGACTTATTTTTTGCACCTGCTCACAGTTTTGAACAATTTGTAAAATTAAATTTTTAGTGTCTTCGTCGATAGAGCGGTCCATTAATACATTATAACTTTCTATTAAAATTTTAAGACCAGTATAGGCAATCCAAATAGAAATGCCAATTCCCACAAGACCATCTACCCAGTTCCAAGAAATAAGAGAAGCAAGAACAGAGATAAGAGTAAAAGTAGTAACAATGCAGTCGTTACGATGGTCTTTTCTATTAGCCTCTAATAAAATGTTTTGGCATTTTTTTGCTAGATTGCTGGTATAAAAATAAAGAGCGATTTTTACAACGATAGTAATGATACAAACAATCACTAATAGCCAAGAAAAGGTCATTTGACTTCCAAAAATAAGAGAAAAAATGGAGTCGTATAGTAGCTTAAAAGCGACAGCTAACATAGAAAGGCTAATAAATAAAGAAAAGATATATTCTGCTTTTCCATGTCCAAAGTTGTGAGAGTCATCTTGAGGTTCACTAGCAATTTTGTTGCCTATCCATGTCATTAAAGAAGCAAAAATATCACCGGCACTATTGGCACTATCAGCAATCATCGCTTGGCTATGTGTCATAAAACCAATGCTTCCTTTTATCATTAATAAAAAAATATTTCCTAAAATTCCTAAAATTCCAGCTTTTTTGGTAATTTCATAACGCTCCATCGCTTTTTTTCTCCTTTTTATACTATATTTGAGTTTAGTAATTAGTATACCATAGAAATAAGAAAAAGCAAGAAAAATATGAAGAAGTATTGGTTTTAGTGTTAGAAATAGGACATAGAAGAGACATATATGAAAGAAAGACTTCCTAAAAATAGAGAAGTCTTTCTTTCTTGCGTTGCATCGCAACTTTTAAAAATGTTGAAATGAAAAAATTTAATGAAAATTAGTCTCTGAGAAGAAAGGCTCGATGTCAATGAAAAAATGTGAAGATTCTTTCCAGCCAATTTTATCAATGTTGGCAACAAAATAAATTTCTTGATGATAGGCTGGATAAGCAAAAGTAACTTCCGATTGGAAAAGTGAGTAGATTTCATCATCTTGTTCAAATTTTTCTACGGAAAAAAGAGAATAAGAATTATTTCCAATAACGCAAATTACTTCATATATATCTTCTTTGGCTGATATGATAACAGATAAGACATTGGGAAAAGCCATTGATTCATCGGCAACGAAGTTTTCTTCGATTTCTGGAAGTAGAAAAATAGAATTATCCATCTTTTTTTCCTCCTAGATTCCTCCTAGAACAAAGACAACTAGTTACATTTAAGTATACTATAACACTAAATCACAAAAAAATCTAGCATAAATGATAAAATAACAAAAGTATTGAAAAAAAAAAGAATATATGATATAAATGGGCTATACGGAAATGAGGAGAAAATGAAAAATATAAAAGACTATACATTAGAAGAATTAAAAGAACAGTTAGTACAAATGGGAGAAAAGCCATTTAGAGCAGAGCAAATCTTTGCATGGCTATATGTAGAGAAAGTAAAAGAATTTGAAGAAATGACCAATCTTTCCAAAGAACTAAGAGAAAAATTGCAAAAAGAATTTACTATGTGTAATGTAAAAATATTGCAAAAGCAAGAATCCGTAGACGGAACGAAGAAATATTTGTTAGATTTATTAGATGGAAATGCTATTGAAACAGTGCTAATGCAATATCATTATGGAAAGACTATCTGTGTTTCTTCACAAGTAGGATGCAAAATGGGATGTAAATTCTGTGCCTCTACAGGTATCCCTTTTGTTAGAAGTTTATCAGCGGGAGAAATTATAGAAGAAATAATAGCAGTAGAGCAGGACACCGGAGAAAGAATTTCTAATGTAGTATTTATGGGAATTGGAGAACCATTAGACAATTACGATAATGTGATAAAAGCCATTCGTATTATGAACCATCCAAAAGGATTAAATATAGGAGCAAGGCACATCAGTATTTCTACCAGTGGATTAGTTCCTAATATATATAGGTTGGCAAAGGAAAATATTCCTTGTACACTATCTATTTCACTGCATGCTACTAACAATGAAAAAAGAAGTAGTATGATGCCAGTCAACAATGCGTATCCTATAGAAGAATTAATAAAGGCATGCAAAGATTATTTGAAAGAAGGAGGAAAAAGAATTTCTTTTGAATATGCTTTAGCAAAAGATAATAATGATGCGATAGGAGATGCAAAACAACTAGTAGAATTATTAAAAGGTATGCTTTGCCATGTTAATTTAATTCCGATTAATCCTATTCAAAATGGGAAATATGATAAAAGTAGTATGGAAAATATTATTCGTTTTAGAGATTACCTAAACGAACATGGAATTGTAGCTACCATTCGTAGAGAATTGGGAAGTGATATAGATGCAGCTTGTGGACAACTAAGAAGGAAGAATTTAAACAAAGGAGAAGGAAAATAAGCAAAAAACAATATGGGAGGATAAAACGATGGAAGCTTTTGCAAAATCAGATATTGGAAAAGCAAGGGATATGAATCAGGATTTTTATTCTATTCCTTCTGATGAGCAAGACAGTAAATTGTTTATATTGGCAGATGGTATGGGAGGTTATCAAGGCGGAGAAATTGCAAGTAGACTTGCAACAGCCTCTGTAAAAAGCTATATTACCAATAATCTATCCAAAGCACTGCCAGATAGAGAAGAAATCTTAAAATTAATAAAGAGTGCCATGGAATATGCAAATATGGTAGTATATGAAAAATCAAAAGAAGATAAAAACCTAGAAGGAATGGGTACTACTTTAGAGGTTTGTTTCATATATAATAATAAGGTATATATTGGACATGTAGGCGATAGCAGAGTATACCGTATTAGAAGAGAATTTATTAGAAAATTGACACATGACCATAGTTATGTAGAAAAATTGGTAAAAGACGGAACCATTTCTAAAGAGGAAGCAAGGTTTCATCCTAAGAAAAATATGTTAATGAAGGCATTAGGATGTACTGCATTTGTAGAGCCAGATGTTATGGTAAAAGGTTTTATTAAAGACGATATATTACTAATGTGCTCAGATGGGTTAACCAACATGTTAGATGATACACAAATTTATCAGATTATTAAACAAGATTACAAAAATGGTGTAACAAAGCTAATAGATAAGGCAAATGAATTAGGTGGATATGATAATATTACTGCTATCATAGTAAAAGCTTAAAGAGCAAATAGAGCGTGCTTAGCACAAAGGGAGAGGAAGATATGGATTTAGTAGGAAAATACATAGGAAGTAGATATGAAATTTTAGAGGTCATTGGAAAAGGTGGAATGGCAACAGTGTATAGAGCAAAATGCCATGTATTAAATCGAATGGTGGCTGTAAAAGTATTAAAAGAAGAGTTTACAACAGACGAAGAATTTATTAGAAGATTTAATATAGAGGCACAATCAGCAGCAGGACTTTCCCATCCTAATATCGTATCGATATACGATGTTGGACATGAAGGAAGTATCTATTATATTGTAATGGAATTAATTCAAGGAAAAACCTTAAAAGAAATTATTGCAGAAGATGGAGCACTTCCATGGAAATGGTCGGTAAATATTGCGATACAAATAGCCTCTGCATTAGAAGCAGCACACAAAAATAATATAGTGCATAGAGATATTAAACCACATAATATCATTATTACAGAAGATGGAGTAGCAAAAGTAACCGACTTTGGAATTGCAAAAGCCGTGTCTAATTCTACCATTACTGCTTTTGGAACTACCATTGGTTCTGTGCATTACTTCTCACCAGAACATGCAAGAGGAGGGTATACAGATGCAAAGTCGGATTTATATTCTTTAGGTATAGTGATGTACGAAATGGTAACAGGAAGAGTACCATTTGATGCAGATACACCCGTATCTATTGCCCTAAAACATATGCAAGAAAAAGCAGTAGACCCAATGAAATTAAATCCAAATGTTCCAGTGGCAGTGAATCAAATTATTATGAAAGCGATGCAAAAAGAACCAAGTATGCGTTATCAATCTGCAACAGAAATGCTAAAAGATTTGAGTTTAGCTTTAAAAAATCCAGATGGAAGATTTGTATCAGAAACATCTATGGATACACAAGCAACACAAAGAATTGGAACTATTACAGAAGATATGGCAAAAGAAGATAAGACAGATAATAAAAAGGATAAGAAAAAACAAGGAAAAATAAGAACGTATTTTAAAGAACATCCAAAAATGAAGATTCTTGCAGTTATTCTTTCCTTTGTATTAGTATTTTTAATTACCGTATTTACAGTAAAAGGAATTATGGATGCTACAACCGTGAAAAATGTGTATATTCCTAATTTAGTAGGAAAAACAGAAGAAGAGGTAAAACAAGAGTTAGAAGGAACAAAATTAACATATGAAATTGCTAGTGAAGAATATAACAGCGAAGTAGAAGCAGGTAGAGTCATATCACAAGATCCAGCCTACAAAAATAACTTTACTATAAAAGAAAATACAGTTATTTCTTTAGTAGTAAGTAAAGGAGTAGAAGTAGTAACTGTACCAAAAGTAGCAGGAGATACTTACGAAGATGCAGAAAAGAAGCTAACAGATGCAAAATTGAAAGTAGAGAGAGTAGAAGAAACAAGTCAAAAAATAGAAGAGGGTATTGTTATTAGACAAGAACCAGCAGAAAATACATCTTTAAATGCGGGAGACACCGTTAAAGTATATGTAAGTATAGGAACAGGAATTAAACAAGTTTCCGTGCCATCTTTAGTAAATAAGACAGAGGAAGCAGCAAGTAAAGAATTAACAGATGCAGGATTAAAAGTAGAAGTCGTTTACGAAGAAGATACTACCAAAACCAATGGAGTAGTATTGAAACAAAGTGTAGATGTAGGAAAAGTGGTAGATGAAGGAACAACCGTAGTGATTACTGTCAACCAAATAGTAGAAACCAAAAGTGCTAATATCTATGTAAATGTAAAATCCTTAACAGGTGGATATACAGAGAATGCAAATGTAGAACTTAGCGATGAAGATAAAAAAGTAACATTAAGAGTAGAAGCAGCAGGTGATATTATTTATAATAAAGAAGTAGATAAAAATAGTACAAAAATAAATGCTGGAGAAGCAACTGGAAAAGGAATTATTACTGTAAAAGTATTTATAGATGATGTAAGAGTAACAGGAGGAGAAAAGCAGATTGATTTAAATACTACAACAGAATATACATTTGACTAGAAATAAAAAGGGATAGAAATATCCCTTTTAAAATTAGGGTGTCCCACTTATCCCTGACATTTGTGTGACATGTCTCATTCAAGTCAGGGCCTAAATGGGACAGGGAAGGAAAAATGGAGAAAAATGCAGAAAAAAGGTAGGGTAGTACAAAATATTGCAGACCAGTATGTAGTCCAAGTGGAGAGAGATAACTATATATGCAAGGCAAGAGGAAAAATGAAACAATTGGAAGGTGGCATTGTAGTAGGAGATTTTGTGTTCATAGAGCCAGAAGAACGGACAAAAAGAAAATTTGGGTGTTATTGTAGATGTAGAGGACAGGAAGAATTATTGCAAAAGACCTAAAATGGCAAATCTAACGCAGTTAGTATTTGTTCTTTCTTTAAAAATGCCTAAACCAGATTTATTGTTATTAGATAAACAGCTAGCTTATGCCAATTACTTACAAATAAATTCTGTAATATGTATTAACAAGGTAGATTTAGATAGTAAAGAAAAGTTGGAAGAAATAAAATCTATCTATGAAGCTATTGGTTATACAGTGATTACAACAAATGCGAAGGAAGAAAAAGGAGTTGAAACTTTAAAACAAATTTTGAAAGGACAGGTAACTGCCTTTGCAGGAAATTCTGGTGTAGGAAAATCTACATTATTAAATGCATTATTACAAGAAAAGAAAACACAAGAAGGTGCTATTAGCCAAAAAAATAAAAAAGGGAAAAATACCACTACAGCAGTTACCCTATATCCCATAGAAGAGGGATATATCGCAGATACGCCGGGTTTTTCTACCTTTAGTATAGAGGAAATTCCAAGCATAGAATTATCACACTATTATACAGATTTCATAGAATATTTACCTTCTTGTGAATTTGTAGGTTGTAGTCATATCAAAGAAGAAAATTGTGGCATCAAAAAAGCTGTAGAAGAAGAAAAAATCAGTAAGGTGCGTTATCAAAATTATTGCAAAATATATGAAGAATTAAAAGAAAAGGAGGATCATAGATGGTAGAAGTAGCTACATCTCTTTTAGATGTAAAAAAGGAGGATATTATCCAGACCATTTATAACTTAGAAACAGCAGGAACTAATTATTTTCATATAGATGTTATGGATGGAAAGTTTGTGGAAAATAATACAGTGGAAATAATGAGAGAATACACAGAGTATATAAAAAATATTACAACGATTCCGATAGAAGTACACCTGATGGTAGAGAATATAGAAGAATATGTAAAAAGTTATTTAGCATTAGAACCTAATACGATTTTCTTTCATATAGAAGCATGCAAGAATCAAACAGAAGTTATGAAATTGATTACTTTTATCAAAGAAAATCATTGTAAAGTGGGATTATGTATTAGTCCTAAAACAGATATGAATGATATTCTAGAATATATCCCTTATATTCACAGTGTGTTAGTTATGACAGTAGAACCAGGAAAAGGAGGACAAAAATTATTACCAGAGACAATTCAAAAAATACAATTTTTAAATAGACATATTTATGAAAATGGATATGAAGTAGATATAGAAGTAGATGGTGGTGTAAGAGAAGAAAATGCAAAAACACTGACAGATGCGGGAGCCAATATTTTAGTGTCTGGAAATTATATTATTCAATCTGGAAATTTTAAAGAAGCGATAGCAACATTAAAAGGGAGATAAGAAAAAAGTTCATGTGAGAGATTGCACATGAGCTTTTCTTGTTTCTTTATAGTTCACTTTTGATTACATTTTCTTCTAGCATAGAAGTGCAATGAGGACAACGTGTAGCATGATAATCTATTTCAGAGTAGCAATAAGGACATTTTTTTGTTTTAGGCTCTACAGGAACTTCTTCTTCTTTTTTCTTTACCTTTTTAGAGAATTTAGACTTCTTAGCTAATTTCTCCATATTTTCTTTTGTAGAATTACTTAATTTATTGATAGAACGAATAACAATAAAAATAGAAAAAGCTATAATCAAAAAATCTACTACAGTAGTAATGAAAGAGCCATATTGAATAGAAGCACCACCAACTGTAATGACTAAATTAGAAAAATCTACTTTACCTGTAAAAATAGAGATGGTTGGCATAATTAAATCATTAACAAGAGAAGTAACAATTTTTTGAAAAGCACCACCAATGATAACACCAATTGCCATGTCTACGATATTGCCCTTTGTTGCAAATTCTTTAAATTCTTTCCACATAAGTTATTCTCCTTTCATAATAGTATATATACTAAAATAAAAATTTGTTATTTTTATGTAAATAGTATAAATGAAAAGTCGAAAAAAGTCAAATGAAAGAAGACAATAATATTATAATAAGAACATAATAACATAAAATAGATTGAAGATAAAAATAGAAAGAGAGAAAATAAAAATATACTTGACGTTAACCAAAAGGTAATATAAAATAATAGTATAAATTGCAAAAAAATAGGGAAACATAGGAAAAGGGAGAAAAAGCAAAATGAAAAGAAACAAAGGAATAACAATGATATCTTTGGTAGTAACTATTATTGTGCTTATTATATTAGCAGGAGTAAGTATCAATATGGTAATAGGAGATAATGGAATTATTACTATAGCACAGAAAGCAAAAGAAAATACGGAACTAGCGAGGATAGAAGAAGAGGAACAATTAAACAATCTATATGAAGAATTCCAAAATAGCGGAGGAATTATAGATGATGGTTCTGATACAGAAGCAATAGAAAAGTTAGAAAACTTTAAGAAAATAATAGCAACAGCTATAACAAATGAGGGAGTGTTGACTGCAGAGACGGATACAGCAGAAACAATGGCAGAGAATATAGGAAAAATAATGAAAGAACAAACAAAAAATGCAACAGCAACAGCAGACAATATTACAGAAGGGAAAACGGCCTATGTGAATGGAGAACTTATTATAGGAAGTGGCGCAGATAATGAAGAGAACTATAATAATGGTTATGTAGATGGAAATACTTCCAGTTACTATTTTACGACAAAATCTTATTATTCATCTTCATCTAGTTATTCTTGTTCTTTTAATCTAGCTTCAGAATGTCCAAATTATGCAAATGCGAAGTATTGTGTAGTACAACGTACTGGTGGTAATATATTTGTTAGGGACGATACCAATTCTGCAACAGGGTCTTGTGGGATAATTGCATCTTACAATAAAAGTACGGGAACTGTAACGATATCATGTGAAGCTACGGTCATGTTTTGGAGAGGACAGACTTATAACTTTAATATCGTTTTGTTATTTTAGAAATGACATAATATATAAAAAACAATAGAAACTAGATAAGAAATTACTTTGATACTAGTTTCTTTTTTTATGTCTTCAAAAGATAACATAAAAAAGTATAGAAGGGCTGAGAAAAAATAATAAAATAGAAATAAACAAAATAAATATTGACAGTCAACCAAAAGGTAGTATAAAATACAATATATAAAGTATAAAGAGCAAAAAATGGGAAAACATAAGAGAAAAGGAAGGAAAATAAAATGAGAAATCAAAGAGGAATTACGTTAGTAGCATTAGTAGTGACGATAATAATATTAATTATCTTAGCGGGCGTAAGTATCAATATGGTAGTAGGAGATAATGGAATCATTACACAAGCGCAAAGAGCAGCAAGAGAAACAGCAAATGTAACAATAGCGAGCGAAGACCAAATGAATGCATTAGTAGAGGAATTGAAACAACATCTTATAAATGAATCAGATGCATTAAAATTACAAGCAGGAGATTATATTAAATATGATAGTGGAGTAAATGGAGAAATAGTATGCAGAGTGTTATATCCAGCAGATTCTGAATATGGTTTACAGATTATATCAAATGAAAGTGTAAAGAATGTAACATTGGGTGGAAATACTTTTGAAGAAGGAAGGATAAGTTATAATAATGCAATACAGAATTTAAATAAAGAAGCAGAACCATACTTAAATACAAAATATGCTACAGATGTTAGATGCGTGGGAAGTGTTCCGACGATTGATGATAAAGGAATTTTTGTAGATAAAAATCATGAAGTACAAGGACCTGTAACAATGAGAATATCCTATAATGGTAGTAATATTATAGATTGTAAAAATACAGATGGCAATTCTAGAATAGATACAGAACAGATGGTAAATATAGATATATATACAACAAAAGACATTTGTTGGCTAGCATCAAGAGAAGTAAATTCAGGAGATAGTTTTTGTCAATTTTATATGGGTATAACCGGAGCAAATATATACAGAGATTTATGTCAAATAGATTCTTATGGACAAAGAGGGATAGGATATTTAAGGACGTTTGGATTTCGACCATGTATAGCATTAAGAACGGACATTAAAATAACAGGAGGAGACGGAAAGACAGAAGGAACAGCATACACAATAGGGATTTAAATAAGATAAAGAAATTAGTTTGGTGCTAATTTCTTTTTTATGTATTCAAAAGATAACATAAAAAATGTAGCAAGAAAAAAGCAAAAGAAAGATAATAAAAATAATATTGACAGTTAGCTAAAAGATAATATGAAATAGCAGTATAAATTAAGAAGAAGAGAGAAACATAGAAAAAGGAGAGAGATAAAATGAAGAGAAATACAGGAATAGCGATGGTATCTTTAGTAGTAACCATTATTGTGCTTATTATTTTAGCAGGAGTGTCTATTAACACACTGATAGGAGAGAATGGAATTATAGAGCAGGCGAAGAGGGCAAAAGAAGTAATTTTAAATGCACAATTATCTGAAGAAAGACAACTAAATGATTTGTATAGTGAATTGATGATTGCGACAAATGATGATTCAAAGATTACAATATCTATGGAAGATTTAAATAAGCTAATAGATGAGCGAATAGAAAATAAATTACAAGAATATAATAAAAATGAATATAGTCTGGAAGAAGAGAGAATAGTAGGAACATGGGTAGATGGAAAGTCAATCTATAGGAGAGTATATTATATAACGTCTCCAGTAGCAGATGGACAAGCTCATAATGTAGTAAATATTTCTAACTTAAATTTGGATTTTGTAGTGGATATAAGAGCAATAGGAATAGGAAAAAATAATGCAATTTTTCCTATTCCTACTCCTGCTGACTCAAATGTAAATGGAAACAGGGAAATTTTTACTTCTGAAGACAGAAAATATATTTGCATGAGAATGGGAAATGGTAGTATGACTAATTTTTCTGAGCAACCATGTTATATATTTTTAGAATATACAAAAATCACAGATTAATAATGATATGCAATAATCTAAAATAAGTATATAAATACTAGGATATCAACAGTTTGTTTGATATTCTAGTATTTTAAGTTATTACTACAAAAATTATAAAATTGACTGGTCAGACTAATAGAAACAAAAGAAAAATTAAGGTATAAAATAAAAATGGAGAGAAAACGATGAAATATATGAAAATAGTAGCAACAGGTAAATATTTGCCAAGTAAGAAAATAGAAAATAAAGAGCTTGCTTCTATTCTGCAAGTAACAGAGCAGTATATAGAAAAGATGACAGGAATTCAAACAAGATATTATATCCAAGAAGAAACGATAGTACAAATGGCAGTGAATGCGGCAAAAGATGCGATACAAAAAGGAAATATAGCATCAAATTCTATTGATTTAGTGATAGTTTCTTCTACTACAAATCAGTATTATATGCCGGGAATATCTTTTTTCGTGCAAAGAGAATGTAAGCTACAAAATGCGAAATGTTTAGATATATCAGCAGGATGCAGTGGATTTATTAATGCCTTTGATATAGCTAGAAATGAAATTGCCTTAGGAAAAATACAAAGAGCATTAGTCGTAGGAGTGGATGCTCTATCCAATGTAGTGGATAAAAACGATATAGGAACAGCTATTGTATTATCTGATGGGGCAGGAGCTGTTATATTAGAGCAGACGAATGAAGAAAAACAATATGAAAGTGAGATACAAAGTGAGATAGATAGTGAGGACATTCTAACTTGTAAAGCAAATGAAAAGATAGTAATGAAGGGAAAAGAAATCTATAAGTATGCTGTTACAAAACCAGTAGAACAGATACAAAAATTATTAAGTAAGATGAATATGAATATTGAAGAAATTAAATATCTTGTACCACATCAATCGAATTTGAGAATTATGCAAGCAATGACAAAAAGATTAAATGTATCAGAAGAAAAAATGTATATCAATATTCAAAAAAGAGGAAATACTTTTTGTGCTAGTATTCCTATTGCATTAGATGATATAATGCAAGAAGGAAAATTAAAAGAAAAGGATAAGATTCTTCTATTAGGTTATGGCGGAGGATTGAATACAGGAAGTATTTTATTAGAAATATAGAAAGGAATGAAAAATATGAAATGTGCTTTTTTATTTCCAGGTCAAGGAACACAAAGTGTAGGAATGGGAAAAGATTTATATGAGAAATATGAGATAGTAAGAGAGGTATTTAAGAAAGCTTCGGAAATTTCGAAGATAGACATAGCAAAACTATGTTTCGAAGGTAAAAGGGAAGAATACTCAGAACCATATACAATAGCAAATGGGGAGATACAAGTAGGAGAAGATTTAAATCAAACAGAAAATACACAACTTGCTATTGCAACACTTAGTTTAGCCATTTTAGCTTTATGCAAAAAAGAAAATATAGAAGCACAAATGGCAGCAGGACTTAGCTTGGGAGAATATCCAGCGTTAGTGTATGGAGAAAAAATAAGTTTTGAAGATTCTATATTTTTATTAAAGCAAAGAGGGTATTATATGCAAAACTATCTACCAGAAGAGAAATTTCAAATGTTAGCAGTAATTGGACTAGAAGAAAGTGTAATAGAGGCAATTTGCAACGAAATAGAAGAACAAGGCTTCTTTATACAACCTGCTAATTATAACTGTAAAGGACAGGTAGTTATTTCTGGTGAAGAAAACGCAATACGATTGGCACAAGAACAATTAAAAGAAGCAAGAGCGAAAAAAACAGTAGTATTAAATACAAGTGGACCATTCCATACAAAAAAACTAGAAGAAGCGGCTAAAAAGTATAAACAGGATTTAGAAAAAATTGTTTTTTTAGAAGGAAATGATTGCGTCATTCTTAAAAATGTAGATGGAAAACCTTATCAAAAGAAGGAAGATATGGTAGAAGTATTAACAAAACATATTATTTCACCAGTTCGTTTTGAACAAGAAATACAAGAAATGTTACAAGAAGGCGTAGATACTTTTATTGAATTAGGACCGGGCAAAACATTAACAGGATTTGTAAAAAGAGAAAGTAAAGAAGTATCTACTTATTGTGTAAATAATGTGGAAACATTCGAAGCTTTATGTAAGAATTTAGGAAACAAATAAAGAAAGAATGGTTGGAAAATTTAATTCTTTTCCAACTAGATTTATAACTAAGAAAGGAATGTGATATAAAATGGAAGAATGTAGAGTTGCCTTGATTACGGGAGGTTCTAGAGGAATTGGAAAACAGGTTGCCTTAAAATTTGCGAAAAATGGGTATAATATTGTCATTAATTATGTATCGGATAATACAGATATAAAAGGATTACAAGAAGAATTTGAAAAAGAAAATGTAGAATTATTATTAGTAAAAGCAGATGTTACAAAAAAGGAAGAAATTCAAAATTTAGTAAAAACAGCTATAGAAAAGTTTGGATATATTGATGTATTAGTCAATAATGCAGGCATTACAAGAGATGGACTACTAATGAGAATGAAGGAAGAAGATTTTGATAAAGTAATAGAAATCAACTTAAAAGGGACTTTTTTAGTAACAAAAGAAGTTATTCCTTATATGATGAAAAAAAGAGAGGGAAGTATTATTAATATCTCCTCTGTAGTTGGATTAGTAGGAAATGCTGGACAAAGTAATTATGCGGCTTCTAAGGCAGGTATTATTGGCTTTACAAAAAGTGTGGCAAAAGAACTTGCTTCTAGAAATATTAGAGCAAATTGCGTGGCTCCCGGATTTATAAAAACAGATATGACAGATGTGTTATCGGAAGAAGTAAAAGAAAATATTCACAATCAAATCCCACTAAAGAGGATGGGAACGCCGGAAGAAGTTGCAAATCTTGTATACTTTTTAGGATCAGAAGAGAGTAAATATATTACTGGTCAAGTAATTAATGTAGACGGCGGTATGGTGATGTAATTTGAACTTTAGGGATGTTTCTTAAAGCTCATGAGAAAAAATTCTAGAAAAAAGTCTAGAATTTTTTTTTATGGAAATAAGAAAAGTTATTATGTTTAAAGTAAGTAATAAAATAACATAAAGTAATAGAAATGGGTAATGTAAGAAAAGTATAATAAAAATAACATTAACAATTACCAAAAAGTAATACTAAGTATAAATAAAAAACATAAGAAAAAGGAGAGAGACAAATGAAAGAAAATAAAGGAGTTACATTAGTAGCATTAGTTGTAACAATTATTGTTTTAATTATACTAGCAGGAGTAAGTATGAATATGCTAGTAGGAGATAACGGAATCATTACACTAACACAAAAAGCAAAAGAAAATACAGAACTTGCAAAATTAGAAGAAGAGCAAAATCTAAATAGTATTTATGATGAGCTAATAAATTATAATAGTATTAGCTTTCCTTCGGGAGATGGAAATGAACTGCAAAATAAATTTGATGCATTAAAAAAGGAGTATGATAGTTTACAAGCGGACTATGGAACATTTAAAGCAACAATAGCACAAGCGATTACAGAAAAAGGAATCCAAACGGATGAAACAGCTACAGCAGAAACTATGGCACAAAATATTAAAAGTTTAAGTGGAGCAACAATTCAATATCTTGGCTCTAGCACGAGTATTAACGTAAAAAATACATTACCAGATAAGTATGCATCCTTAACAAAAGACAATTTTTTAGTAGAGTTTGCAAGTTTGTCGGCTAATGGAGGTGCGGGAAATACTAGTGGAGCACAATATCCTTTGTTTGGACAAATTGATGCTAGTAGTAGAATGACAAAATCTTATGATGCATCTACAGGAGTATTAACTATTTCAGGATTAAGTTGTGGTGATAATTATCAAGCAGATACATGGCGTAGATGGGTTAATGCATCAGTGGGAATAAATGTTTATGTAGTTTACTAATGAACATTAGGGACGTTCCTTAAAATTCATTACCAAAAAATGAGTAAGAAAATTCTAGAGTAAAAATCTAGAATTTTTTTATTTTTTAATGTAGATATAAAGCAATAAATATGTAATTACATAAAATAAATTGCAAAACACAAAAAATAAATAGAAAATAAAAAGGACCTAGGAGAGACTAAAGAGAGATAACAAAAACATAAGAAGAGGGGAAATAGAGTTGAAAAAAAATAATGGAATTACAATGATCACTTTAGCTGTAACTATTGTTGTACTAATCATTTTAGCAGGAGTAAGTTTAAATATGACAATAGGAGAAAATGGAATTATCTCGCAAGCACAAAAAGCAAGAGAAAATATAGAGTTAGCGAGAGTGGAAGAGGAGAAACAGTTAAATAGCTTATATGAAGAATTAGCAAAGGGCGGAGAAGGAATTTTTGATGATTCTATGGTGGATGCCATAGAAAAACTAGAAAATTTTAGAAGAATAATAGCAACAGCTATCACGAACGAAGGTGTGACTACAACAGAAACAGATACTGCAGATACAATGGCGGAAAACATTGGAAAGATATTACAAGAAAGAACGAAAGATGCAACAGCAACAGCAGAAGATATTACAGAGGGGAAAACCGCTTATGTGAATGGAGAGAAGATAATAGGTACAGGTAATATCTATCATCAAATTTTTGAAAACGCAACAATGATAGCAGGAAATGCAAAAGATTCAAGTGATGCAGGTTCTTATATAAAATCATATGTTAACAATTCTGATACACCAGTAAATTTATTGGCTTTTGTATTAACTTGGGGAAGTGTACCTACTTATACAACAAATGGAAAACTTTTAGGTTCTACCTATAAAAGTCAAGATTCTGTATGGGGGTTAGCAGCTTTTTCCTATATAAATTTAGCACCAGGAGAACAATTTACCTATGGAAGTTCTACATCAGTTAGGTCAGCGGGACATTTATTGTTTACATTTTAAAATACTAGAAACTAGACCATAAATGCTAGTTTCTTTTTTATTAAAACCATAAAATTGACTGGTCAGACTAATAGAGAGAAAAACAAAAAAATGGTATAACTATACGAGTATAAAAGGAAAGTGAACTTTAAGGAACGTCCCTAAAGTTCAAAATATGAGGGAGGAAAAATAATGGAAAGACGTGTTGTGGTAACAGGTTTAGGAGCTATTACACCAATAGGAAATACAGTAGAAGAGTTTTGGAAAGGAATTAAAGAAGGAAAATGTGGAATTGATAAGATTACAAAATTTGATACAAGCGATTATAAAGTAAAAATTGCAGCAGAAGTAAAAGGATATAACGAAGATGAGTTTTTTGATAAAAGAACAGCAAAAAGAATGGATTTATTTTCTCAATATGCTATTGTAGCAGCAAGAGAAGCTATAAAGGATGCAAAAATTACAGCAGAAAATACAGATATGACAAGGATAGCTACCATTATTAGTACAGGAATAGGTGGACTTGGAACCATAGAAAAAGAAAATAGAAATTTAGTAGAAAAAGGTCCAGAGAGAGTTTCTCCTATGTATATTCCCATGTCTATTGTAAATATGGCAGCAGGGAATGTAGCTATCGATTTAGGATTAAAAGGAGAATCTTTTTGTGTAGTAACAGCATGTGCTAGTGGAACACATTCTATAGGAGAGGCTTATAGAATGATAAAACATGGCTACCAAGATGCAGCAGTAGCAGGAGGAACAGAAGCTTCTATTACACCAACAGGAATTGCAGGTTTTAGCAATATTAAAGCATTAACACAAGCAGAAGATGTAACAAGAGCAAGTATTCCATTTGATAAAGAAAGAAGTGGGTTTGTCATGGGAGAAGGTGCTGGTGTTTTAGTATTAGAAGAATATGAGCATGCGAAAAAGAGAAATGCAAAAATTTATGCAGAAGTAGTAGGATATGGAGCAACTTCAGATGCTTACCATATTACTTCTCCATCACCAGACGGAGAAGGAGCAGCAAGAGCAATGAAAAATGCTATGAAAGAAGCAAAAATTAATCCAGAGCAAGTTACTTATATTAATGCACATGGTACTTCTACTCATTTAAATGATTTAGGAGAGACACTTGCTGTAAAACTAGCTTTTGGAGAAGCTGCAAATAAAGTAATGATGAGTTCTACAAAAGGAAATACAGGACATTTATTGGGTGCTGCCGGAGGAGTAGAAGCAGTAGCTTGTGTAAAAGCAATAGAAGATAGTTTTGTACCACCAACAATAGGATACAAAGTACCTGACGAAGAATGTGACTTAGATGTTGTACCAAACAAAGGTAGAAATCAAAAAGTAGCGTATGCAATGTCTAATTCTTTAGGATTTGGAGGACACAACAGTTCTATTTTATTTAAAAATATAGAAGAGTAGGAGGAAGCAGATGAATTACGAGGATATCAAAAAATTAATAGAGGATATGGGAAATTCTAAAATTGATGCTTTAGATATAGAGTTTCCAGATGGAGTAAAAATTAGTATGAAAAAGAACACTGCACCTGTAGCACAAGTTCCAGTAGTACCAATGCCAAAAGAAAATGTACAAGTACAAAATGTGCAAATAGATACCACTGCGATGAAAGAAGAGAAAAAAGATGAAAAAGACGAAAAAGTAATAAAATCACCAATGGTAGGTACTTTTTATGCTAGCAATTCTCCAAAGGAAGAACCTTTTGTAAAAGTAGGAGACAAAGTAAAAAAAGGACAGGTAGTATGCATTATAGAAGCTATGAAATTAATGAATGAAATTGAGTCAGAATATGATGGTGAAATTGCAGAAATTTGTGTTTCTAATGAAGAAATGGTAGAATATGGAACACCATTATTTAAATTAAAATAAAGGAGAAAAAGTATGTTAGATATTAAACAAATTATGGAGATTATTCCACAAAGAGCACCATTTTTAATGATAGATAGAGTAGAAGAATTAGTGCCAGGACAAAGCTGTATTGCTTATAAAAATGTGTGTATCAATGAACCACATTTTGCAGGACATTTTCCAGGAAACCCTATCATGCCAGGAGTATTAATCGTAGAAGCATTGGCACAAACAGGAGCAGTAGCCATTCTTTCTATGGAAGAGAATAAAGGAAAAAATGCCTTGTTTGGAGGAATTGACAAATTACGTTTTAAAAAGCAAGTAGTTCCAGGAGATGTATTAAAATTAGAAGTACATATTATTAAACAAAAGGGTCCTGTAGGTGTAGGAGAAGCTATTGCTACAGTAGACGGAAAAGTGGCTGCAAAAGGTGAACTTACTTTTGCCATTGTATAGTAAAGAAAGGATGAAACATACATGCTAAGAAAAGTTTTAATTGCGAATCGTGGAGAAATAGCAGTTCGTATTATAAGAGCCTGTAGAGAATTGGGAATTAGTACAGTAGCAGTTTACTCTGAAGCAGATAAAACAGCGCTACATAAAAGTTTAGCAGATGAAGCTGTTTGTATTGGACCAGCACCTTCTGCTAAAAGCTATTTGAATATAAAAGCGATTATAGAAGCAGCATGCTTAACAGGATGTGATAGTATTCATCCTGGCTTTGGCTTTTTATCAGAAAACAGCCATTTTGCAAAAATATGCGAAGAAATAGGAATCAAATTTATTGGTCCTTCTCATACACTAATCGATTTATTAGGCAATAAATCAAAAGCAAAGCAAACTATGAAAAATGCAGGAGTACCAGTAGTACCAGGTTCAGATGGATTAGTAAATAGCAAGAAAGAAGCTATAGAAATTGCCAAACAAATTGGATATCCTGTTATGCTAAAAGCATCTGCTGGAGGCGGAGGTAAGGGAATTCGTATTGTAAGAGAAGAAGAAGAACTAAAAAAAGCTTATGATATTGTAAAGCAAGAAGCTTCTGCTTCTTTTGGTGATGATAGCTTGTATATGGAGAAATATATTGAAAGACCACGTCATGTAGAAATTCAAATTTTAGGTGACGAACATGGAAATGTAGTACATTTAGGAGATAGGGACTGTAGCTTGCAAAGAAGAAATCAAAAAATGTTAGAAGAATCTCCAAGCCCTGCTATTTCTGAAAAAACAAGAAAACAGATGGGGGAAGTAGCTGTAAAAGCAGCAAAAGAAATTGGATATTATAATGCAGGAACCATAGAATTTTTAGTAGATAAAGACCAAAATTTTTATTTCATGGAGATGAATACTAGAATACAAGTAGAACATCCTGTTACAGAATTAGTAGCTGGTATCGATATGATAAAAGAACAATTAAAAATAGCATCAGGAGAAAAATTGTCTTTTACACAAAAAGATATTACATTTACAGGTCATAGTATGGAAGTAAGAGTAAATGCAGAAAATCCACGTAAAAACTTTATGCCTTGTCCAGGTAAAATAACAGAATTGCACTTGCCAGGTGGAAATGGAATTCGTGTGGATACAGCTATTTATGCAGGTTATACAGTGCCACAAACGTATGACTCTATGCTAGCAAAAATTATTGTACATGCAGGCACAAGGGAAGAATCTATTCAAAAAATGAAAAGTGCTTTAGGAGAATGCGTGATAGAAGGAATTGATACTAATATAGATTTCTTATTACAGATATTAGAAAATAAAGATTTTGTAGAAAATCATTATGATACCTCTTTTATAGAAAAAGAATTTAAATTTATAAAATAAAAGAATTATAGTAAATTTTTTGCGATTTTACGATGAGACAAAAAAAGTGATGGAAAGTGTATTCACACTAAAAACTCCATCACTTTTTATTTGGATTTTTTAAGAGGGGCTTACACCGCCTCATTGTTCGACACGGTGCGAGAGAAGTACTTCTGCATAGCTTCTCTTCTCACCATCTTCGGCAGGTTCCACTGCGGGATATGGGTAAATACTCCACAGTGTGGACAACGGAAAGTGTAACGGAGTACTTGTTCCTCTTCCCGATCAGCTTGCGGAAAGGTGGAAATAAAAATATCATCTATACCCAATACAAGGTTCTTTCCGCAACCTTTATAATCTTTCCCATTACCAACACACCGCTGGACAGTTGTCCGGTTTTTTTCAAATGCTGTTTTCATAAAAAACCTCCTGTAAAAAACAATTGCACATTAGCTACAAAAATAATTATATCACAAATTATGTAAAATTACAACTATAAATCTAGGATAAATGTATTTAATTTATGATAAAATCACCTTAGACGTTTAGAAACGAATATTTCACCCTAGATGTATAAAAATAGAAAATATAGACAAAA
>CAMMAC010000002.1 GCA_946493085.1 uncultured Clostridiaceae bacterium | reverse complement strand
ATTTTTAGGGCTTATGTTAAAAAAATTTTGGGACATTTTCAAATTTCATTGACATGATAGGAGTAACACTTTTTTCTCTTTTGAATAAGATATACCATACTAAAGAACAAGAAAAATCTGATAGGAGGTACTTTCAATGAGAAATTGCTCATGTAACAGTGAAATTCTTTGGTTCATTATCCTATTCTTGCTACTTTTCTGTAGTTGCGATAATAGAGGATGCGGATGCAACTGTGGCTGTAACACTGGTTGCTAACCAAACCTCTTAGCAAGATAAGAAAAGTTCAAAGTATACTTTGAAAGGAGGGAAAAGTTATGCCAGAAAACAGAGGTTGCGGATGCGGATGCGGCGGTTTCGGTGGAGATTGCATCTGGATCATCATCGTTTTAATTTTAATATGCTGCTGTTGTGGAGGAAACAACAATTGTGGCGGATGCTGCTAGTTGATTTGCTTAAAACATAAAATATAAAAAAACGCTGTACCAATGTAAGTTTACATTGGTACAGCGTTTTTTTAATGGAAGCTTATTCCTCATTAAGTACCTTTTCATAAGATACTGGATAAATAAAAGCATTCTTTTCTTCATCAGACAATTTATCAAAAGGAATTTCATCATGTAGTATCTTTCCCTTATCAGTATCTTTCTTCTCTTTGAAAGAAACTGCAACTTTCCCTTCTTCTGTCAAAAAAAGAAAATATTTGTCTGATAATGCCAGTAGATGCGCATCTTCCAAAAATAGATTTGCATATGACATTCCCGTTTTTCCAGCATCTTTGGCAACCAAATATTGGCTATCACTTATCTGATAAATAACTGTTCCATCATTTGGACTGTCAAATCGAAAAATATGGAATTCTTCTCCAAAGTCAGACATATCATAATATGCACTTGTTTTGGGAAATTCTAATTTTCCGCTTTCACTTCCATTTTCTCTTCCTGTTGTTACTGATGCATTTGATTCTTTTGCATAGCCAACAGTCAATAACATAACTACAACTACAAACAAAATAATGCTCTTTTTCTTCATGTTTCAATCCTCCGTTTTGGTTGTTTTTAGGTTATCCCTTGTTCTATTATTATCTCATATTTACATAATTTTTTCAAGTGTTTTACAAAGTTTTTCCAGCCACATAGCCTGTAGAATAAGCAATTTGCAAATTAAATCCTCCTGTATAGGCATCTACATCAATTATTTCTCCTGCAAAGTATAAATTCTTTACTAATTTAGATTCCATACTTTTAGGGTCTATTTCTTTTATATCTATTCCTCCTGCTGTTACAATTGCTTCTTCTATTGGTCTAAAATCCTTTAAAGTAAGTTTTAAATGCTTTATGGTTTTTACCAATTGTTTTCTTTCTTGTTTAGTAACCAAATTAATTTTTTTATCTTCTGCTATCCCTGACAAAGCAATAGTTGGTAGAATTAATTTTTGTGGCAGTAAGTCTTGTAGTCCGTTTTTTATTTCTTTATTTTTGTATTTTTCAAAATCTCGTAGCAGACGGTTATCTAGTTTTTCTTCTGATAGAGCTGGCTTTAAATCTATGGTTAATAGGATGTTTCCTTTTTCTAATGCTTCTCTTAAATTAGGATAGCGAAGTAAATGAGCAGAAGCACTCAAGATAATAGGACCTGACACTCCAAAATGAGTAAATAGCATTTCTCCAAAATCTTCATAAATAGTTTTATGATTTTGTTTATCCTCTACTTTTATTGCTACATTTTTTAAACTTAACCCTTGGCACTCTTTACAAAATTGAAGCGAAGTATATCCTGCAAGTTGCATGCATTCATTTTCTATTTGTTCCTTATTATTTGCACAAATTGGTACTAAGGAAGGAGAGATACTTGTAACATGATGTCCCAGTTTTTCTGCCATCTTGTAACCATCTCCTGTAGAACCTGTTCCTGGATAACTTTTTCCACCTGTTGCTAAAATAATTTTATCTGCTAATAAAGTCTGTTCTTTTTCTGCTGATGTTATTTTTACTCCTTTTGCGATTCCATCTTCTACTATAATTTCTTGAACTGTTGTATTAGTTCTTATTTCTACTTTTTCTTGTTTTAATTTTTTTAAGAAAGCATCTAATACCGTTTGAGATTTATCTGTTACAGGAAAGATACGGTTTCCTCTTTCTTCTTTTACTTTTACACCTTGCTCTTCTAAAAAGTGTATGATATCTGTATTGGTATATTGTCTAAAAGCACTAAATAAAAACCTACCGTTTCCTGGTATATTTTTGATAAATTCTTCCATAGGAATACTACTTGTAATATTGCATCTTCCTTTTCCTGTAATTAATAATTTTGTTCCACAAAAATTCTTTTTTTCTAATAATATGACTTCATTTCTTTCCTTGGCCGCTTCTATAGCTGCCATCATACCGGCTGGTCCCCCACCTATTACAATTACTTTCATATTTATTTTCATCCTCACTCTTATTCTATAATTCTTTTCATTCCTTTTAAACTAAAATTTCCCATTTTAATCACTATTTTTCTCTTAATCAAATTCATATAAAAGCAAACAATTAACAACTAATCGTCTGCTTTTCCATTTACTCTATTCATACTTATTTGGTGGAGGTGAGGAGAGTTGAACTCCTGTCCAATATTTTTTCCGAATGTACTTCTACGAGTGTAGTTTGTTATTGTTTTTCCCCTTTCTTACCATTAGCAAACAAACGATAAGAAAAAGTATCCATGTTGGTACCCCCTATTCCCATGGAAAGAATAGCTTCGTTTCCCACTAGCTCGACGCCTTATCTAAAAACGTGGGCATTTTTAGTAAGACGAAGCTGCGCTTAGGCAGCTAATGCATATTCTCTTTGATCTGCGTTTATATTTAATCCTGCTTGTTTTAAGTGTGAAGCAAGGCATCCACTACTCGCTATACATTGTTCTAAAATACTGTCGAAACCAAATACACCCCCATGTATTTATTTTTTTCTACTTTTTTATTATATACTATTTTAGGAATTATTTCAATAAAATTTTCTTTTTCTCTTGCACATTTTTTTATTTTATGCTAAGATTATAAATGACTTTCAAAAAGTAATAGGGGTATAGTGTTAATGGTAGCACATCAGTCTCCAAAACTGCCTGTGAGGGTTCGAATCCTTCTACCCCTGCCACAAAGAGTTTAGCTACCAAATAAGCTAAACTTTTTCTTTTTCAAAATAGAAATAAAAGGTGAAATGATATGGAAAAATTAAAAGCACTTATTCAGAAATTTTGTACAAGGGAAGTTATTTTTTATGGCATTTTTGGTATATTTACTACTTTAGTGAATGTTGGTACTTTTTTTGTACTAAACTCACTTTTACATGTAGAAGAAAATTTAGCAAATAATATCGCTATTATTCTAGCTGTTCTATTTGCTTATTTTACCAATCGAAAATTAGTCTTCCATTCGGAAGCATCTTCTTGGAAAGAAAAATGGATAGAATTTTTTAAATTTATTTTAGGCCGTGCTGTTACCATGGTAATAGAATCAGTAGGTTGTGCTTTACTTTTTGCCTATGCACCAATTCCTACTTTAGTTAGCAAATGTATTATGACTGTCATTGTTATTATTTTAAACTTCTTTATTAGTAAGTTTTTTGCTTTTAAAAAGAAAAATAAATAAGAAAAAAGGGGCTATTACAGAAAGGAGTTTTTCTTATGCCAAATAGCCTCTTTAAAAGCTTTTATTCTTTTTTGATTGTTCTTATTTTTCTTATTTTCTTTATTCCTTGTTTCTTTTTCCCTCTTTTTATGAATTCTGATGTTTCTTCCTTTTTTCCAAGTAGTTCAGGATATCTTTGGCCTATTCCTGATTACACTACTATTACCTCTTTCTTTGGAAAAAGGGTGTCTCCTACAGCAGGTGCTAGTTCTTTCCACAAGGGTATCGACATTGGTGCTCCTGAAAACACTCAGTTAATTGCTACTGTTTCTGGTACTATTACTTATACTGGCTTTCTGGGCGGTGGTGGATATACCATTACGCTATCTCCTGATGAAAATACGAAAATTACCTACTGTCATGTTTCTCCTAATTTTATAGTAAAAACAGGGGACAATGTTCTGCAAGGTCAATTAATTGGTTTTGTTGGCCCTATGTATGTGGATAATGTGCCTGGAAATCAATATCATGATGAAACGGGTAGACCTACCAATGGTGCTATGACAGGAACACATCTACATTTAGGCGTTCGTATTGATGGAGAATACATAGACCCGCTTTCACTGTTCGAGATAAATTTATCTACTTCTAATTAAGGGTATCTGCTACTCCTATCTATCAAAAAAAGGAGTTTAAGTTAAAACTTACTCTCCTTTTCCTTTTTTACATATCATCTTCATTATTTTCTTTGTCATCGTTTTCTTCATCTTCTATAGAGATTTCATGTATATCTTCGTCTTCCTCACAACCATGGCATCCATGACAATCCCCCGTACATTCTTCGTCTTCTTCATTCCAGTCTAACTCTATTGTATTATGACATTCTGGGCATTCTACTTCTTTTTTCATGTGCTCTATATTATCTGGTATTTCTACCACAAACTCATGATTACAGTAAGGGCATACTATTTCAAAATCAAATGGTTCTTCTTCTGATAGATAAATATCATTTTCTATTTCGTCCATCATTTTTTGCATATGCTCCATTTTTTCTTCAATTCTTTTTTGTTTTTCTTCCATTTCTTGAATTTTAGCATCTGTAGAGTTTGCTAGTTTATCTATAATATCTATAAAAATGCTTGCTAGCTCTTCTACTTTTCCCTTTACTATTTTTCTTTCCTCTTCATCAGAAATAGTTTGTTCTATTTCCCTTATAATTCTGTTATAATTATCTTTTAAGATTGACATGTAACTTATCCTCTACTTTCTATACTCTTTCCATATATTCCCCAGTTCTTGTATCAATACGAATGACATCTCCTATATTGATAAATAATGGTACAGAAATTTCATAGCCATTCTCTAATGTTGCAGGTTTTCCAGATGTAGTTGTTGTGTTTCCACTAAAGCCTGGTTCTGTATATGTAACTTCTAGTTCTACAAACATAGGTGGTTCTACTGAGAAAACATTCCCTTTATAAGAAAGAATTTTTACATTCATGTTTTCTTTTATGTATTTTAAAGCATCTCCTAATTGCTCTTTATTTAAAGGAATTTGCTCATATGTTTCGTTATCCATAAAATAATATAAATCTCCATCTGCATATAGATATTGCATCTCTCTTTTTTCAATTTCTGCTCCTGGATATTTTTCTGATGGGTTAAATGTTTTTTCTATTACTGCTCCTGTGATAACATTTTTTAACTTTGTTCTTACAAATGCAGATCCCTTTCCTGGTTTTACATGTTGGAATTCTACTACTTTAAATACATTTCCATCCATTTCAAATGTAGTTCCATTTCTAAAATCTCCTGCCATATATACTTCTGCCATAATTTATTATTCCCCTTTCCAACTTATTTTTTTCATTTTTATCGCATGTATGATTGTATCACATATATAGCGAAAAATCAATACTTTGTCCTAATTTTGGAAATTTAAGCTCTTTTTATACTTCTACTTTATCTACTATAATATAATTCTTATCCGATTTTGTTAAATTTATACAACCAGATTTTGTAATTAACACGGTATCTTCTATTCTAACGCCAAATTTACCTGGTAAGTAGATACCTGGCTCGTCTGTTACTACCATATTATCTTTTAAACAATAATCATTTTTGGTATTTAAGTATGGATATTCATGTATCTCTAATCCTACACCATGTCCTAAACTATGTATTAAATCATAACCATTTAATTTAAAATCATTTTCTACCATTCTAGATAATAATTTTACATTAGCTCCCTCTTTTAGTTCCTCTAATGTTTGTTCTTCGTTTTTTAAGACTAAATCATAAATGAACTTTGCTTCTTCTGGAATATATCCTACAAAAACAGTTCGTGTCATGTCAGAACAATATCCTTCGTATTGGCATCCAAAATCAATAGTTAATACATCTCCTAGTTCTAGTTTTTTATCTGTAGGAACTGCATGTGGTTTTGAAGAATTCTTGCCAGATGCTACAATAGAATCAAAAGAAAGTCCATCTGCTCCATTCATTTTAAAATATCTTTCTATTTCTAACGCAATTTCTTTTTCTGTTTGCCCCACTTTTATAAATTCTCTTAGATGCGTAAAACAGTTATCTGTTATTTCACATGCCTTTGTTATTTTTTCAATTTCTTCTTCATCTTTTATCATTCTTTGTTTTTCAATAATTTGCTCTGTTTCTTGCAGATTATTGATTTTATACTTGTGCATATATTCTTTATAACTAGCATAGGTTACGTAATTTTCTTCAAATCCTACATTTTCGCAGAATAAAAAGAAATTTTCATATTCATCTGTTGAAAAATCTTTAAATTCATAGACAATAATGCCATCATCAATGGTTAAAATTTGATTTACTTCTTCTACATATCTGCCATCTGTTAAAAAGATATTTTCTTTTCTAGTAATTAATAATACTCCTTCTGCTACAATTCCTGTTAAATAACGTATATTTACTGGGTTTGAAATAATCATACCTTGCAAATCTAACAGCTTCATTTTTTCTCTTAACCATCTTATTTTTGTATTCATGAAAAGTCCCCACCTTTTCTTATTTATTTTTAACCTGCATACATTCCTAAAGTAAATATTTTGAATAGCCAATATAATAAAATATCAAATGGTACTAACATCACAATAAAAGTTGCCATGACAATAAATGGTCCAAATGGTATGTACTCATCTGTTTTTTTCTTTCTCGTAATCAGTAATATTATACTAATAATAGCTCCTAATAAAAAGGCAATTAGGGAAAGTGCAATAATTGGAATCCATCCAAAAAATAGTCCTAATGCTCCCATAAGTTTTACATCCCCAAAGCCCATAGCTTCTTTTCCTGCAATCATTCCACCCAATAGGGTAATAATAAGAAAAATGCCTGCTCCTACTACAGCACCTAACAATAGATTGATGGCCAAATTAATATTATAAATTCCTTGCATAAAAGTAAATGCAAGTCCTACTTCAAATATGGTCAAATTTAGCCTATTTGGTATAATTTGATATTTCCAATCTATCACAAAGGCAGATAATAACATTGGTGTTAATAACATATATTTAATTAATTCCATTTGATAAACTCTGCTATCTTGCCATCCTATGGTATATAGAAGAGCAATATAAATCACTGCTGTTACAAAGGATAATATATATTTTGGTTTAAAATGTTTCATATATTCTGTAAAAAATTCTTTACAAAATATCTTTTTATATTCTGGCAAACGAATATTACACCAGTCTATAAAACTTCCCATTAGTAGTCCTATGACTCCTACTAATACATAATATAAAATATGTACATCATTTAAATACATTTTTTTCCCTCTTTCGTTTATTTTTGCCTAGCATTTTCTACTGTTTTTATATACTTTTTTATCACAAAGTTTTCTAGTGGTCTTTTTATTTTGGTAGCTAATATATCTTTTTCTGCAATAGG
This sequence comes from uncultured Clostridiaceae bacterium, assembly GCA_946493085.1. Classification (GTDB taxonomy): domain Bacteria; phylum Bacillota; class Clostridia; order TANB77; family CAG-508; genus UMGS1663. Next base: position 76,450 of record CAMMAC010000002.1, on the reverse strand, counting down.
TTTGACTAAAATAGAAAATAAATGACATCGATTACCACCTATTACATCTGTAAAAATTTGATCCCCTACTACTGCAATATTTTCCTTTTCTTCTCCTATTTCTTGTATGGCTTTTTTAAATCCACGTTTTAAAGGCTTTGTAGCAAAATAGGAATATGGCACGTCCAATATTTTAGCTACTTTTTCTACTTTTTCCTTTTGATTACTATTGGATAAAATATAAAAAGTAATGCCTTGTTTTTTTAAGTTTTGGCACCACTGCTCAATTCCTTCTGGCATATTCTTGTCATAATCAATTAGGGTATTATCTACATCTAAGATTAATGCTTTTATATGATGTTGGTTTAAAAATTCAATAGAAATATCTTGTACTTTTTCAAAATATGCCTTTGGATAAATTTGCATTTTAGCCTCCTTGTTAGTTTTACGCCTTTATCTTATCAATATGTATGCTCTTTGTCAAGAAAAAAGACCAAAATGGTCTTTTATTTACAAAATCTATGATTCCCTATTGTTACAGTAGCTGGCCTAGACCAAATCCACTTATTGGTTGCTGTTGCTGGGTTAAAATAATAAATAGCCCCGTAACTAGGATCCCATCCATTTAAGGCATCTTGTGCTGCTTTTTTTGCTGTACTATTGGGCGTTAAGTTAATTTGTCCATCTTTTACAACATCAAATGCTCCTGACTGATAAATAACTCCTGAAATGGTATTAGGGAAACTCGAACTTTTTACACGATTTAGCACCACTGCAGCAACCGCTACTTGCCCTGTATATGGTTCTCCTCTAGCTTCTCCATATACTAATCTTGCCAAAAGATTTAAATCGCTATTCCAACTAGAAGAGCTTCCAGAACTATTTGAACTACTAAAAATTCCCATCGCTTCTAGTGTTTTGGTTCCCGCAATACCATCTACCGTTAATCCATTTTTCCTTTGGAAATATTTCACCGCCTCTAGAGTTTGGCTTCCATAAATTCCATCTATATTTCCATTATAATAACCCCATCTTTTTAGTTTTGTTTGTATTTGAATGACTTCATCTCCTCGAGAGCCATATTTGGATAAAGCTTCCACTTGTACATTGTAAAAAAACAAATAGTAAAAAATAAATATACAAAGTAAACTACCAATGATAATAACTGGTTTTATTTTATCTTTTTCTAATAACTTCCTCTTCATAAAAACACCTCTTTTGGCATTATTTTCTCCCAAAGAGGTGTTTTTTATACTTTCATTTTATTTTTTATTTCAAGAAAAATCTAAATTTCTTTTGCCTCTTTTACCAAATGCACAAAAAGTGGAGCTGGTCTATTAGGTCTAGATGCAAATTCTGGATGAAATTGAACTCCAATAAAGTAAGGATGATTTTCTAACTCTACCATTTCTACTAAACTTCCATCCGGAGACGTTCCTCCAATCTTAAGTCCACCTCTTTCCATCATCTCTCTATAATCATTATTATACTCAAAACGATGTCTATGCCTTTCTTCTATTTCTTCTTTCCCATATACTTTTTCTGCTAAACTTCTTTTTCTGATTTTGCAAGGGTAACTTCCGAAGGCGCATAGTTCCACCTTTTCTAGTAATATTTTTTTGATATTCCATAATATGAATCACTGGATTTTTACACGTTTTATCAAATTCTTCTGAATTGGCATCTTCTAAATGTAACACATTTCTAGCAAATTCTACCACTGCTAATTGCATGCCTAAACAAATACCTAAAAATGGAATAGCATTTTCTCTTGCAAATTGTATGGCTAAAATCTTTCCTTCAATTCCTCTCTTGCCAAAGCCTCCCGGAACAATAATACCTTGGCAGTCTTGTAATTTATCCTTTACATTTTCGCTACTTAAAGTTTCTGCATCTATCATTTTAATATTTGTTTTTACATTGCTTGCATAACCAGCATGTCTTATGCTTTCTATTACAGATAGATAGGAATCTTCTAAGGATACATATTTTCCGACAATAGCGATAGTAACTTTTCCTTCTTTTTCTTGCTTAATTTTCTCAATCATATTTTCCCATTCTTGATTATCTGGTTGATTCTTCTCTAAATGTAATTTTTGGCAAACTTCATTTGCTAAACCTTCTTTTTCTAATAATAGTGGAACTTCATAAAGACAACTAGCTGTTCGATTGGCAATCACACTTTCCTTTTTCACATTACAAAATAAGGCTATTTTTTCTCTTAAATGATTAGGAATATAGGCCTCTGTTCGACAGACTAAAATATCTGGTTTTATTCCAAAAGATTGCAATTCTTTCACAGAATGTTGTGTTGGTTTCGATTTTAATTCATTAGAGCCTGAAATATATGGTAATAAAGTAACGTGAATGTAAACGACATCCTCTTCTTTCTTTTCTAATCCTACTTGCCTGATAGCTTCTATGAGAGACAATCCTTCTATATCCCCTACGGTTCCTCCCAATTCTGTAATAACAATATCGATATCTGTATTTTCAAAGGCATAAATTTTTTGTTTAATGGCATTGGTAATATGAGGTATCACTTGTACTGTTTTTCCTAGATAATCTCCCTTTCTTTCCTTTTCCATAACCTCACTATAAATCTTTCCCATAGTTACACTAGAATTTTTAGTTAAATTTTCATCTGTAAATCTTTCATAATGTCCTAAATCCAAATCTGTTTCTGCACCGTCTGTTGTTACAAATACCTCTCCATGCTCAAAAGGGCTCATGGTTCCTGGGTCTATATTAATATATGGATCAAATTTTTGATTAGCCACTTTATATCCTCTATTTTTCAAAAGTCTTCCTAGAGATGCTGCTGTAATTCCTTTTCCTAAACCTGAAACAACCCCACCTGTAACAAACACATACTTTGTTCCCATCTTTCTATCCTCCTCCATATAAAAGCAAAAATAGATTAAAAAATATTGACCGAAAAAATCGGTTTTTTTTTAATCTATTTTTTCTCTTTACTATTTTTATTTATCTTACCACTAACTTTTTTATATGGCAAGTATTTTAGGAAAGTTTTTAAAACTTGTAGTAAAATTCCTCTTTTTTTGTTATACTAAGAAAAAAACAAGGAGGTAATAATACTATGACACCACATAATGAAGCAAAAGAAGAAGATATTGCCAGCATTGTTATTATGCCTGGAGATCCTCTTCGTGCAAAATATATTGCTGAAAATTTTTTAACAGACTACAAATTAGTCAATTCTGTTCGTAACATGTTTGCCTACACAGGAAACTATAAAGGAAAAAGAATTACTGTAATGGCTTCTGGAATGGGAATGCCAAGTATGGGAATTTACTGTTATGAACTATATCAATTTTATCATGTAGAAAAAATTATTCGTATTGGTTCTTGTGGCACTTTTACACCAGATATTAAAGTTTTGGATATTATTTTAGTAGAGAATTCTTATACAGAAGGGAATTTTGCTCTTGCCATGAATAATACAAATTGTCATTTAGCATCTGCAGATTCTTCTTTAAATAATATTATTGAAAGTACTGCTCAAAACATGCATATTCCACTTGCAAAAGGAACTACCCTTTGTAATGAATACTTTGATCCTTATCAAAAAGATTTAAAGCCATTGTTTGAGCGAATTCCAAAAGACATTACATTAATTGGTTCTGAAATGGAGGCATTTGCTTTATTTTATACAGCTGGGGTATTGCAAAAACAAGCTAGCTGTCTACTAACTGTTGTAGATTCTAATTTTGAGAAAAAGGAAATTTCTGCCGAAGAAAGACAAACATCTTTAAATCAAATGATAGAACTTGCTTTGGAAAGTACTTTAGCTATGAATTAAATAAATCCCCAAAAGAATTAAATTTTTAACTCTTTTGGGGATTTTTTTCTAATTTGAAAACAAAAATCTTTTGTTTTACAAAGCTTCCTTTTTATTCAAAAAATTTGCATGTTTTGAATTGCTTTTAGTACACCTATTTTTCCATATTCATAAGTAAGACCTCCTTGTAGAAAAGCAATATAAGGAGGACGGATTGGTCCATCACAAGATAGTTCTATAGAAGAACCTTGTGTAAAAGCTCCTGCTGCCATAATAACTTTATCTGTATATCCTGGCATATCCCATGGTTCTGGAATAGACATAGAATCAACAGGAGATCCCATTTGTATACCTTGGCAAAAAGCAATTAATTTTTCCGGTGATTGCATATAAATGGTTTGTACAATATCGGCTCTCTCTGCCAAAGGCTCTGGTTCTACTGGATAACCTAAATCACCTAGTAATTTGCTAGCTAAAATAGCTGTTTTTAAACTGGCAGCTACTACGGATGGTGCCATAAATATTCCTTGTAAAAAGGATTTATTAATTCCTAATGTTGGACCTACTTCTTTCCCTTCTCCTGGTACAGTTAATCTTTCTGCAGCGAGTTCTACTAAATCTTTTCTTCCTACAATATAGGCTCCATTTGGTGCAATTCCTGCCCCTAAATTTTTAATAAGTGAACCAACTGCAACATCGGCTCCTACTTCTATTGGCTCTTGTTTTGCTACAAATTCACAATAGCAGTTATCTATCATAATAATTACATTTTTATCTATCTCTCTAATCTTTCGAATCACTTCTTTTAGCGGCTCTATACCTATACTTTTTCTTGTACTATATCCTTTAGAACGTTGTATTTCTATTACTTTTATCTTTTCCTCTTGTAATTTTTTTTGTATTTTTTCTATAGCAAAGCTTCCATCTTCGTTTAAATTTATTTGTTCAAAACGGACACCATATGCTTTTAGTGAACTTGGATTATCTACTATGCCAATTACTTCATCTAATGTATCATATGGTTTTCCAGTGATACTAAGAAGCGTATCTCCTGGTCTTAAAAAAGCAAATAAAGCTACGGTTAGCGCATGCGTTCCTGAAATAAATTGTCCTCTTACCAAAGCATCTTCTGCCTGAAATATTTGTGCAAATACCTTTTCTATTGATTCTCTTCCCACATCATTATATCCATACCCTGAAGTAGATCCAAAATGAATTTCGGAAATGTGATTTTGTTGTAGCGCATGCAATACTTTTACACTATTATATTCACAAATTTCATCTATCTCTTCAAATCTTTCTTTTAATTCTTTTTCTCGTTCTTTTGCCCATGTTTCTAGTTCTGGTTTTATACCCATTATTTCATACATTTCCTATTACTCCTCTTTTCTCATTCTTCTATCAATTCATCTGTATAATATTCTAATCCATAACCAAAATTTAATCTGCAATATTTTCCAATAAACTCTGGTTCATCCCAATTAATAGCATAAACTGGCTCTACCAAAATATTTCCATTTTTGTCTACCACTCCCCATTTATCGTTTTGTTTTATTCCAGCAAAGCCATAGCTATTACATTCTGTTACCATATCATAAACTGGCTCTATAACCATGTTTCCTTCCTTATTTTTAAATCCCCATTTGCCATTTTCTTGGTAAGCAAATAATATATTTTCTGTAAAAATACTGGTGTTTTGTATTTCATTCCCTTGCTTATCAAAATATTTTCTCTCTGTATCTGTACTTATCTTAATATAATTATCTTCTACATATACTGTAGCATTTGGAAGAGAGGCCACTTTTTCTAAGCTTTCGTTATATAAATCGGTAGTATTTGTAGTTGTATCAATTGCTTGTAATACATTTGCATTTTTTAATTTCTGTATTACACCATAAGTAAATGGTATTTTTTGTTCCTGTTTTTCATTAATAATTCCTACTTTTCCATCTTGTGTTACAATAAAATTATCACCAAAAGCATATTCTATATAAGTATATTGCATATTTAAAATAGGATTTTTATTTTCATCTACTACTCCATAAAGCTGATCCTCTTTAACAGCTATACTATATGGAGTATCTTTTACAGATATATAACTAATCTCCTCATATTCTTGCTTTTCCCCTTGAAAATTATATAACTCAATGGTTCCTTCTTTTTGTGTTTGAATGCCATCATTCACAAATAGGACTGTATCATATTCTGGCGGTAATATTGTTTTTCCCTCTCTTGTAATAACTCCTTCCTTTCCAGTTTTTTGTACAATAAACATATCATAAGTACTATTATATTCTACTTCTTCATATTTTTCTGTTGTTACATTTTCTTTGTTTTTCATAATAGTTGCTTGTCCATTTTCAAAAGCTAATAAATATATATCTTCTCCTTTTATTTCTGTTACTCTATCTATTTCGTTGTATTTTGCTTCTAAAAGTAATTCTCCTTGATAGGTAATATAGCCATAGCGATACCCTTGCTCTGTTTTATTGGCTACAATAAATCCCGCTTTTTGGTACTTATCTGTTTCCTCATAATATCCATCTGCTGTAATACTATCATAGGTAACTTCTACCATTTCTTTTCCATTTATATTAATTACTCCATACTTTCCTTCTTGCGACACCAATAAACAGCCTTCTTTATAGGAAAGACTTTCCATAGAATCATATATAGGTCTTGTTAACTCTTTTCCTGAAAAATCAATAATTCCATATTTGCCATCTTGTTTGTAACGCAAAACACTTTTTTCAAAAGGTACCTCATCTACACTAGCATCTTTAAACGCTAAAGCTGTTACCTGTTCATATTTACTAAATAATACTTCTTTTTTATCATTCACTACTATAGTTTTATAATCTTCTTTACCTGACTGATAATTAGAATAACAAATAAATATTGCTTTAGAAGGATTTGGTATTTGAATCATATCATACTGTGGCTCTATCACAATATTACCATTTTTATCAATAATACCATATTGCTCCTGCTCATACAATTTAAAATATTGATGTTCTCCTACTTCTTCTACTGTATAACTCTTATCTGTTATAACAAACCACAACCATATTCCAAGCATAGCGATTAGAATTATTAATACCAATAATATACTGACTACTATCTTTTTTGTTTTCTGATTATTTTCCTTTTTTCCCACTTGTTTTTTCATTTTTGATATCAATCCTTTCCATAGTACAATTCTTTGGGTAGGTAAAAATTAAGTTTTCAATCTTCTGTTTCATCCTCTACTATTTGATTTTTACATGCCTTTACCCATACAATTCTTCTATCCTCATACGTTTCTATCTTATAGGTTACTTCTTTCGTTTCAATTACTGGATTTTCTGTATCTTCTGGCACTCTTCCTAATAGTTCTAATAGATAGCCAGATAAAGTATCATAATCTCCTTCCGGAATATCTACTTGTAAAATTTTCTTTAACTCATAAATGGAAACACTACCATTAATCAAAAATGTATTATCATCTATTTTTTGATAATCTGCTTCCTCTTCATCATATTCATCAAAAATATTTCCAACAATCTCTTCTAATAAATCCTCCATGGTAACGAGTCCTGCTGTTCCTCCATACTCATCAATCACAATGGCTATTTGCTTTTTATTTTTTTGCATATCTCTAAATAGTTCGTTAATTGGCTTCGATTCTGATACAAAATATGCTTCCCTCATAATGTCTTTTATCTTTACTTGCTTTCCTTCTCCCATGTATTTTAATAAATCTTTTACAAATAAAATTCCTTGTATATCATCAATAGTTTCTTCATAAACAGGAATTCTACTATATTTTAGATTATCTAACTCTTCTAATACATCATAAATATTTTCATTCACTTCTATAGCATAAATATCCGTACGATGTGTCATTACTTCTGATGCTGTAATGTCATTAAACTCAAATACGTTGTTAATCATCTCTCTTTCTTCTTGTCCTATGGTTCCCTTCTCTTCTCCCTCATCTATCATCATACGAATTTCTTCTTCTGTTACAATTTCCTCTTCTTTTTCTGAAATTCCAAATATTTTAGAAATAAAATTTGTTGAAACAGTTAGCACTTTTACAAATGGTGCTGTAATAATGGAAATTACTCTAATAATCCCTATTGTAGCAAAAGAAATTTTTTCATAATACTTCATGGCTAATCTTTTTGGCACTAGCTCACCAAATACTAATGTGAAGAAAGATAAAATAATCGTAATAATTAGAATAGCAATTCCACGAAATACACCTATACTTACACTCGGAAAAATTTGGTGAAAGACTGGTGCTAGCATATCTGCAAAAGTATCTGATGCAAATGCACTAGACAAAAATCCAGCTAAAGTTATTCCTATTTGAATGGTAGCTAAAAATTTGCTAGGATTATTTAACATTTTTTCAATTTGCTTTGCTTTTTTATTTCCTTCTTTTGCTTGTTTTTCGATTTTTGCATCATTCAAAGATATAAAGGCTATTTCTGTTGCCGCAAAATAGCCATTTAAAAGAATCAATACAAATAAAATGAATAATTGTGAAATCATGTAAAATTTTCACGCTTCCTCTCTTTTTACATTACATAAAATATATTTTCTTTCCTATTTTATTTTTTTCTATTTTATTATAACTATATTCTACTTAGGTGTCAATCTTATTATATAGCATTTTTCTCATTCTAAAGCTTCTATAAATTTTATACTATTAAAAAAAGAACCCTTCTTATTAAACTTTTTCCTAATAATTTGGATTCTTTAAAGGCATAAAAACTTTATTTTCGTCTTTATAAAATTATTTATTTAAATTCACTAAGCATGGGTGAAAACTATTTTGCTGGCTAGCATCTCCTGTATGATAACGAAATGTAAATATACCTGCTGCATTTCCACTAGCTGCACTTCCTCCACGTACAAACACAGGTATTCCTAAATCTGAATTTGGAAAATCGGATGAATCTCCATCCCAACTTGTTCTTCCACTGTCTTCCAGTGACGTTTCATATATGGAATCTCCATATTTTGAATTATTGTAACCCGTATACACATCATAATATTTCTTATCTACGGTTGAAAAATTATAATAACTTCCATTGGACAAATCGCTACTTAACACTGCTGCTACATATTCCCAAGATCCTCCAGCCATATCAAAAATTCCATATACATTTCCTGTTGTACTTGCATTAATTCCCACCTCTGTATTATATTTATATATGTGGTTAACATCTGTTGTACTTGCATCCTGACTTGTTCCACAAAGTCCTGTTATTGTAGAATAATTCGTTGTATTGTTGTAATATGGATTGTTCCATACTGCTCCATTCTTTCCATAAACACTTCTACTTAAATAAGCACATGCTCCCCATTCTGTATTCTTCATCATATGACTATCTACATTTGTTGCTCCTTCTACAGAATTTCCATCTGTAGTCAAGTTTCTACATACTGTAAATATATTTCCTACTGTTATACCTCTCCAACTGGTTACATTAGGTATTACTCTTACTTGCAAACTAGTTGTATTTCCTCCCCCTGTGGTTGTCAAGTTTGTAGTTACTGTCGCTTCACTTACTTGACTACTACTTGCTTCAAATTTTGCTACCCATATTCCTTCTATCTCTCCAAAGCCTCCATTCCCACTATTCGTAAACGCTGGGTGTACTACCCATGTTCCTGGAGTTGGTGTTGTATTCGTAATTGCTTCCGTTTCACCTATTGGTACATTGCTTGTTCCTTCTAGAAATTTTATTTCTATTGTTTGCGCTGTACTACTTCTTGTTGGTACTTTATAAGCATATCTTGGTATCCATACCCAATAGCAATCATTGCCTCCTCCTGTTGTTTTTATATTTGCCCAATGATTTATTCCTTCTGTATAATCATACCAATTACTTGGTGGATTTTCACTGATTGGTATGGTGTTATTTATTTCATATGGACTACTCTCTATATTCCATGCTACATAGTAAGTATTAGTCTTATTAAATCCTTCTATATCTGGTGGATTTGTTACTGTTGTAAATACAGGTTCTTCTTCTGTTGGTTCGTCCGGTTTATCTTCTGGGAGCTTCTTATTTAACTCTTCTATTAGAGCATTTATTTGTTCCTCACTAGCTACTGTTGCATTTGCTGTTTCTTTTGCTGCTCTTTGTGCTTGCGTAATAATTCCATTATCTCCTACTACCATATTGATGCTCACGCCCGCTAAGATAATTAATACGATTATTGTTACAACTAATGTTACTAATGTAATTCCTCTTGGATTTCTCATTTTCATTTCCTTCCTTTTTTCTTATGTTTTCCAACTTTTCATTTCTTTATGCTTTTTATGTCATATTTATTTTATATTACCTTTCGATTAATTGTCAATATTAATTTTATTATCTATCTTCCATCTTAATTTTCCTACAGATTTTATGTTATTTTCTGAATACTATCTAAACAAAAACAGTACTACGTTATGTAATACTGTTTTTGCTTTATTTTATTTTTGTAAAGAAAGGACTACTAGAATTTTGTTCCTGTCTCTTTTTCCCAGACATTCCATATATAATTTAATTCTGAATTAGGTACTAATGCCACACGAAGGCCTGTGATTGGTCTATCTTTTTGATAACAGGCAAATTCTTCATTTTTACAAGGAGCAAGCCAACCAATTTCTTCTATATAAATTTGGTAGATAATAGAATACACAGAGGTATCTTTTAATTTAAAGGATATTCCGGAAATTCCATATAGATGTTGCTCTGCAATTTTATCTGGGATTGGTTTTTCTCCTTTTATATCTGTTTGTCCACGCAAATTAACTCCTGCTCCTCCCAAGATAAAATAATCCTTCTTATTTAAGCTTATTAAATCTTCTTTTACATTCATTGATTTCCATGTAGTAGAAGATGGATTAAATCCATGGACATATTTTTTCTTTGTATCTTGACAAATCGCTTCACTTCCTTCTCCCCAATGGGTATACACATAAGCTCTTACTTGTAGAAAGTCTGGTTCTACATTTCCCTCTATACGGAAGGCTAAAGCTTCTGTCCTTAATTCCCTCTTCTGTAACAAAGCCTTTAAACCAACTATATCATAGTTTCCATAGCCAAATGTCCAGCCAACTTCAGAATTATGGGAAGCGCAACTTAGAATAATAGAAGTAGCATCTTTAATTTCTATTCTTGCCTTTGATATATTGCCTGCTAAATCTTGTACTGGAATTTCATAACTAATGTTATTATCGAATATTTTACTATACTGATTTTCCTTTTGATTCCAACCTTCTAGTGGTCGAATTTTCTCGTTCATTTCCATAACTACTTCTACTTTGCCCTTTTCCATTGCTTTTTGTGTTACCTTTACTACTGGATTTGTATTATCTACTACAATGCCACTATTCCATAAATATGCTTCATTTTCATTTCCTAATTCATCTATGACACTAGCCTTACCTATTTCTATTTTTAATTCGCCTTCTTTTTCTATATTTTCCAGTATTATTTCTACTTGTTGCTTCCCCGCTACTTGCTTTATTTGTATTTGCTTTGCAGTTATCTTTTCATCCTGTATTCTAATTTCTATTTCCTCTTCTTGTAATAAATCTTGTATTTGGTTTGCCTCTTCTACTTCTAACCATATTTTAATGGTAGCTTCTTGATTTGCAAATTCTGGATATTCCTTATTAGAATTACTCCAATTTTTTACTTTTATAGTTGGTGCTTCTCTATCTATATTGCTAATCTTAATTGGGATTTCTGTTTGATTACCTGATAAATCTTGTATAGTTATTTTTTCATTTGTATTTTCTGTATATTCTTTTTGCCATATATTTTCTTCTTTTTTAGTCCATCCCTCTAATGGTTCAATCTCTTCATTTACTTTCAATGTAACCATGATATTTTCTTTTGTAGGTTCCTTTTCAGAATATGTAACTGTTCCTATTGGTGCTGTTCTATCAATCTCTAAATGTGCAATTGTCCTTATCGTTGTAATTTCATACTTTGCCTGTACAGTAGGATATATTTCCAGACAAATCCATATAACTATACTTAGTATAAAAACTATTTTTCTTCGTTCCATATTTTATTCCTTCCTGTTTTAACTTTTCTCATTCATCTTTTGAATAGAATGCACTTTTATTTCTACTTCTTGATTCAAATTAGTTTGTTCTTCTTCTCCTTTTTGATATATAATTTCTAATCGATACACATGTTCTTCTTTTTGGTTAATTCCTAGTTTTCTTTTTTCTGAAATAAATTTTTCTTCCATGGAAACTTTTTCTGTTCCTTCATATAAATTAAAAGAAATATCCTTATCTTCTAATCCTGAAATTTCTATAAAGTATTCCATTTCTGCTTCATTCATTTCTCCTTTCTCATTATAATTCCTTACTTGAAAATAGCAAGAATTTTTAGGTTCTTTTGCGGTAATTATCATACTTTGCTGGGTAATGACTTCCATAATAGGTGTGGCAATTCTCACCTTTCCTATTCCACTTAAACTAGTAGCTAATTTTGCAAAACTTGTACTTACCCACAAAAATAGGAACAAAACAATACAAAGTAATAACCAAAATGCAATACCATTTTTCTTTTTTTGTATTTTTCTTTTTACAAGCATATCTTCTCCTTTCATTTTCTATCCTAGCCTTGTTTAGGCTCTATTTGTGTACCATTTATGATAATATCAAAAGCATAGTTTTCTATTTCATTTGCTTCTTTTGTATCAATACTATCGTTTTTCTGTATTTCTTCTTCTGTGTTTCCTGTTTCATAATTCCATTTCCAACGTACTGTATAGGTCCTTACTTTTTGTTGCTCATTTGCTGCTATTTCTCCTACCAATAATTCTTCTAGTTCTTTAATGTGAGAAACGGTTTCTCCATTACATTCAAATTGTAAATTCGTCGGTTTTCCTACTTCATTTTGAAATTGTACTTGATAGGCAATACCCACTTGTGAACCAGTAGCATCTATCACGATATCAAATGCACCACTACTTCCGAGGAGCAATTGTATTTTCTACCAAAGTTTCTGGTGTATATGTTTGTGCTAACTGAATATTGTTTATGCTACTACTCTGTCCATTTACTAAAAAACTCCAATTAGCTACTTCTACAATTCCTTTTCCTTTTACTTCCATTAGGTATTTAGAAAAAGCATTACCTGTTATAATAGCAAATCCTATTACTAGTAATAACAATAATGCTATATACCATTTTTTCTTTTTATTTTCTTTTTTCATTTTCTCCATTCCTCCTATGGTAATTTTATTACATTTCTTTTTGTACTGCTTGTACATATCTTCTGTATTCTTTTTCATCTTCTTCATATGTAATCAATGTAATCCTATTTTCTTTTGTATTTTGAATATACTTTAAATTTGTTTCTTTTACTTTTTCGTTTACTTGTACTACATATGTTTTTGTTCCCTTTTCTGTTTGATAAATAATTTCATCACCTATCTGTAATAAATCAATATTTTGAAAATAGTTATATTTATCTTCTTTATTCTCTGCTATTAGACATACATTTCCTTCCCAAGTAGCTGTATTTTCAAAATGACCAATTCCTTTTCTTAATATTTCTGCTTCAGTCCCTTCGTAAATAGGTGCATTTAATTGAATCTTTGGTATTTCTATACGCCATGAACAAGACGAATATGTAATAGAAGGACTACTCTTCCCAGTTGAAGCTTTTAATATTAATTCTATATCTGTCAAATTTTGTTCTTCATTATTCTTTTCTTCTGCTTTTAAAGTAATACTAGTAGTAGGTTCTAACGTTTTTTCTTGACTCTGCACGAAACAGTATATAATGGCTAAAATAACACACCATAATAATATTGCAATTATAAAAGAGAGTTTTCTTACATTCTTTTTGCTATATAGCATCATTCATATACTTCACCTGCCTTTATAAAATTGTATTCATGGAATTTTTTGATTTTTAAAGAATGAAAATCCATTGAAAAAATTTTTAGATAAAAATTGCAATTCAAATCTTGCATTTATGTTACCATATTTTGTTAATTTTGTAAAGAACTTTTCATCGACAAATTCTTACATTTCTCTACATAAAAAAGAGAGAAACCACTTAAAATAAGCATTTCTCTCTTTTTTGTTTTAATGTTTACTCATTGGAAGTTCAAAATAGAATTCTACTCCATCTGCTTTATTGGTAACACCAAAATCATTCTGATAATTATTCATAATGGCTTTTACCAGAGCAAGACCTATTCCTGTTCCACCATCTTCTCTATTTCTAGAACTATCCACTTTATAAAATCTTTTCCAGATACGAGTTAGGTCTTCTTCTTGTATATTCTTTCCTGTATTAAATACAGAAATACGTACTTTTTGCTCTTCTTCTTTTACTTGTATCTGTATTCTAATTTCTTTCTTTCCATTTACTTCTTCTGCATGCTTAATGGCATTGGTAAAATAATTTGTCATTACTTGATCAATGTAAAATTCGTCTGCACATACATAAGCTGGCACTTCTCTATCGCATGTTACCGTTATATTCTTTTCTTCTATCATTACCTTGCATTTTCTTACTACTTCTTTTGCTAGTTCTAAAATGTCAAATTCTTCATTATTGAATTCTCTTTTTCCATATTCTAATTTCATAAGCTCTAATAATTGCTTTACTAATTTATCCATTTTGTTAGATTCATCTAAAATTACTTCTGCGTAAAATTTTCTAGATTCTTCATCTTCATTTACATTTTCTAATAAACCTTCTGCATAACCTTGTATTAACGCAATTGGTGTTTTCAATTCATGCGACACATCTGAAATAAACTGTTTACGCATTTCATCTATTTTAGATTTCTCTTCGATGTCTTTTTCCAATTCAATATTAGTATTTCTTAATTGTTTAATGGTTGACTCTAGCTTATCCGACATGGTATTAATACTTTTTCCTAGGTCATTAATTTCATCATCTGTATCTTTTACTTTATATTTTTTAGAAAAATCTAATCTAGACATATTTTTCGCAATATCATTTAATTCTAAAATTGGCTCTGTAAATTTACGTGAAATGAAGGAAGCTAAAATTCCTGCAATTAAAATAGAAACTGCTCCTACTGCAATTAGTAAATTATTCGATATTTTTACACTTTCTTGAATAGATTCCACTTGCACTCGAATATATAAATGATATCCATTATCTAACATAGCAGAAAGAAAGATGTAATTCATACTATTTTTTTCATCTATAATTCTACGGATAATCATATTATCGTCTGCATAAATGACAATATTATTTCTATCATACTCTGCATCAAAAGAAGTAATTCTGCTATTCACAAATTCATTAATCTTCTCTATGGAATCTGTTAAATTACTATCAGAACTAAACAATAAAATACTTTTATCATTTTCTATTAATATATCAAAGTCATTTTTTATACAAATACGATTTAACTCATCTTCAATATTGGTATATATATTAGCTTTACTATATAAATCATTAATCGTTACATAAGCACCTTGAATGGCTTTTGTTTTTGTGTACAAGTAAAATGTTTCTAGCACTACATTGTTAATAATAATTAAAAACAATACAATAATGGTTACCACAATACAAAAAGAAACAAATAAACGCACTCGTACAGACTTTAGTTTTTCTTTTATTTTTTTCATTTTTTCCCTCTATTATTTCACTTCAAATTTATATCCTACGCCACGCATTGTTTCGATATATTTTCCTTTTTTACCTAACTTATGACGTATCTTCTTTATGTGGCTATCTATTGTTCTAGAATCTCCATAATAATCATAATTCCATACATTATTTAATATTTTATCTCTTGATAAAGCAATACCTTGATTATCCACTAAATACTTTAATAATTCATATTCTCTTAAACTTAATTCTATCTCTTTCCCATCTACTTTTACAGTTCTTCCATCGCTATCTATTACAATACCACCATAATCTTGCACTTCATTTTTCTTGGTCTGTGTACGATTTAAAATAGCTTCTACTCTTGCTACTAATATTTTAGGACTAAAAGGTTTAGAAATATATTCGTCTACTCCTAATTCAAAGCCAAATAACTCATCTTGCTCTTCTCCTCTAGCTGTTAACATGATAATAGGAACCTTAGACGTTTGACGTATTTGACGAAGCACAGACCAACCATCTAATTTGGGCATCATGACATCTAATAAAATTAATCCTATTTTATTCTGATTTTCTTCAAATACTTGCAAAGCTTCTTCTCCATCTGCTGCCTCTAATACACTATAACCTTTTTGCATCAAAAAGTCCTTTACAAGTTTTCTCATTCTTGCTTCATCATCTACCATCAAAACAGTAACATCATTCATTCCTTATTTCCTTCCTTTCTCATTTTTATTTTAGGAAAGGGAACTTCTTTTTTGAAAAGTTCCCTCTTGTCACCATTTTTTATGATACTGCATAAATATGTCTTTTTTGTGAAGAATTAGTAGTTTTTTATCCTTTCATTCCTTCTTTAATATACGCAATTTCCTCTTCTTTATCTAATCTCATAAATAAAGGATCTCCTTTTTCTATCACTTTTGTTCCAACTGAGATTTTTCCATACTCTTTTGCGGAGTCCCATACAGTTATTTCTTTTTCTGTAATTCCTAATTGTGCAAACATTTTCTTTGCTGTTTCTTCCATAAATGGTTGCAATAAAATAGCAATTATTCTTAAATTCTCTGCTAGATGATATAAGACAGATGCTAATTTTTCTTTATCTTCTTGCTCTTCTGACTTTGCAAGTACCCATGGTGCTGTTTCATCAATATATTTATTAGACCTTGCAATCATTGCCCAAATAGCAGATAGTGCATTGGATACATGTACATTCTCCATATTTTCTTCTACTTGTGCTACTTTTTCTAAAACGGTAGTTTCTAACTCTTTATCTGGCTCATTTTTTTGTGCCTTTCCATCTGGAATAACGCCACCAAAATATTTATTCATCATACCTATCGTTCTGTTTAGTAAATTTCCTAAATCGTTGCATAGATCAAAATTATATCTTTCTATAAATCCTTCTGGCGTGAAAACAGCATCTTGTCCAAATGGAAATTCTCTTAATAAAAAGTATTTGGTAGCATCTAAGCCATACCTTTCTATTAATAATTCTGGATAGACAATATTTCCTTTAGATTTCGACATTTTTCCATCTTTCATCATAATAAAGCCATGTGCGTAGATTTTTTTAGGAAGTGGTAACCCAAGCGCCATTAAGAAAATTGGCCAATAAATACCATGGAAACGAATAATATCTTTTCCTACAATTTGCAAATCTGCTGGCCAGTATTTTTTAAACTTGCTATCATCCTTTGAACCATATCCTAAGGCGGTAATATAGTTGGTAAGTGCATCTAGCCAAACATAGATAACATGTTTTGGATTTTTTCTTACTTTAATGCCCCAATCAAAGCTAGTACGACTTACGCATAAATCTTCTAATCCTGGTTTAATAAAATTATTAAATAACTCATTTTTCCTAGATTCTGGCTCAATAAAATGTGGGTTTTCTTCATAAAATTTTTCTAATCTATCTTGATACTTACTCATAGCAAAAAAGTAAGACTCTTCCTTCATTTTCTTTACTTCTCTGCCACAATCTGGGCATTTTCCATCTACTAATTGTGTTTCTGTAAAAAAGGTTTCGCAAGGCATACAGTACCAGCCTTCGTACTCTCCTAGATAAATATCTCCTTGCTCCATTAGTCTATCGAAGATATCCTCAACTACTTTTACATGTCTTTCTTCTGTGGTACGAATAAAGTCATCATATTGGATGTCCATTAACTTCCATAACCTCTTTGCATCTTCTGCCATTTCATCTACATGCTCCTGTGGGGTTAATCCTCTTGATTCTGCCACTGTTTGTACCTTTTGTCCATGTTCATCTAGCCCAGTCAACATGTAACTATCATACCCTCTTGCTAATTTATATCTTTTCATGGTATCTGCTAATACGGTAGTATAGGCAGTTCCAATATGAAATCTACCACTAGGGTAATAAATAGGGGTTGTTACATAAAATTTTTTGTCTTCCATAGACTTTTCTCCTTTCTTTTCTTAGTATTCTTCTGTATTTTATCACCTTCTTACAAAAAATACAAGTAGTATGATGAACTTTGGGGACGTTCCTTAAAGTTCATTACATTTATCCTGTAATAAAAAAAATGTCTCTACAATTTCTTTAAATTACTTGAAAACGGTGGCCTTTCAATGAAAGACCACCGTTTTTTTCCATGAGCTTACAGACCAGATAAAAAACTTTTAGCCTTTTCCAAGAATGAAACTTTTTTGGGAGGCATGAGTATTTCTGCTTTCTTTTCCTCCTCTGTGGTCGCATTTAAAGCTTTAAAAGCTTCTTCGACTGCCTTTGGAGTAGCCGGTTTATATGCCCCATCTTGGAGAACGCGAAATTTGAAATTATCTATAAAGCTTTCCCAGCTTTCAGGAACAATTTCATGCATCAGCAAACTTCTAATGATGTTCTCTGATGCACAAACCGTAAAGGAAGCTTCATCTTCCTTTCTCCATCTCCAGTTCGCCCGAAGATAAAGTTCATCATCAGGAATTTCTCCACATAGAAATCCCTGTAAAGTATAGTCCTGAAATTCCTCTTCAAACCTCTGAAGCAAAGTTTGAAAAAAATTCCTCCTTGGATCCTCTTCTCTTATTCCACTCACACCACAGCCCTCTCTATAAGGACTAAAGGAGCAACTTTCCACTGAGCATCTTGCACATTTGGTCCGTGTAGGCATATATCCAGAAGAGAGATACTCTCCTCGGCAAGCAAGGACTTTTAAATATCTCCTTACTTCATAGTTTTTCCCTATGATATCCAAAGGCTGATAAAAGCCTCCTCCAATCATAGAACCTCCACCCCAGTAATATCCAACCTGCCAATTGGCATGTTTGATATATTCTTCAGCATCAATCTCGCCACTTTGTAGACCTGCAAGATCTTCTGGATGAAGGTCTACAAAGAAAACTCCTCTGTAATGGTGGAGAAGCATCGGTGCCCCTTTTTTGGTAGGTTGAATATAATAAAACCTACCAGTTCCAGCATGGATGTGATCCAGCCCAATTGGCTGGTCGATGATTTCAGCTAGCTGTGTTGCAAAGTTACTCATGTTGTCCATTTTTTCCATTTTCCATTCCTCCATCTGTTTGTTTTATAGACCTGTTACTTAGATATCTAATCTAGTCTGTATAAATATTCACTTTTCAATGTTCTGTCTCCAAAAATTATTTTTGATGAGAAAACACGATGTAAAATCTACACGAGACCAAACTAATAAATATCTATCAATATTATATCATATATTTACATAAAATCCAAATCGTTCATTTCTATCTTATTTTTTGAACTACGACAAATATAACTTATAATTTTTTATTTTTTGCATATTTTTATCATTCTGGTAAATAATATTCATAATATTCGTAACTATTTAATTGATTTTTACTATTTTGTTTCTGTCTTTTTTAAAATCCTCATGCTATATTTTTGTTGAAATTAGAGCTAGAAAGGATGATGGGTTATGCCATTAGATTATACCATTATTGGACAAAGACTAAAAAAAGCTAGAAAAGCTAAAAAAATGACGCAAGAGGAATTGGCAGAAAAATTAGATGTTTCTATTGCTTTTTTAAGTAGAATAGAAAGAGGAAACTCTCAAGTAAATTTAAAAAGGCTTGTACAAATTTGTGAAATATTAGAAGTGAGCCCAGGTGAAATTTTAAACGGTGTTTCTAGTAAATCTTCACAATATTTAGACAGTGAATTTGCTTCTCTTTTAAAGGACTGCTCTTCAGAACAACAAAAATTAATTTATGATATTGCTAAAGTAGTAGCTAGAAAAGAGGATTAAAAAAGCAAGAGTAAAGGACCAATTATTTTATGTTCTTTACTCTTTTTTATTTACACAATATACAATATCTCATTATTTGGAAAATATTTTTGCATTTGTTCTCTTAAAAAGGCTTCTGCTTCTCTCTTTTCCTCTTCCTTATAACGATACTTCCCCCTTCCTCTTACTGTCATTTTTTCTTTATTATATAAGGAAGGTTTATTCGGGAAAGCTTCTGTATTAATTGCTTCATGAATATAGCTGTAGGTCATAAAAATAATTTCAAAAACTGCTTCTTTTTGTATTTTTTCATTCAAATTTACAGCTAAATATTGGATTAATTCTGCATATAATTTTTTCCAATTTTCTACTAAAATAACTGGTGCAATCAGTATTCCTACTGGATACCCTGCCTCTTTTAAACGATTTGCTGCTTCCACTCTATTTTTTAAAGGTGATGTTCCTATCTCAATTTGAGATATTATCTCTTGTGGATTCACACTCATTCTTACAATTGTTTTTCCTTTATGTTCTAAAGAAAGAAGTGGTTCTACTCTATCAAATTTTGTAGGAAATGTAAGCAATCCTTTCTCTGCTTTTTGTGCAAAATTTTCAATGGTCCACTCCAAATTGCCTGTAATAGTATTTTCTAAAATCAAATCGCTATTGCTACCAATTTCAAATGTTAAAGGCTTTTCTGAATCATTTGCCACACGAATAATTTTATCTAGCATCTGCTCTCTATTCACAAATAAGCGAAGGTAAGCGCACTTATTATAGTTGCAAACTAAATAACAATATAAACACATAGCAATACAGCCAGAAGAGGTATAAGGTACTAAAAAGTCAGATATCTTGTGGTTTGGAACAAAACGATGCGTTTTTCTAACACCAATAATCAAGTTCTGCTTCATTTTTGGGAATTCTTTATTTTCTTTTTTTCTCATTACTTCTATTGCGTTATGATTTTCTATAATAGTACATGGCACATTTTTTTCTCGATATTTCTTTATCAATTCCTTACCTAGTGGATAATTTTCTATTTCTTTTTCATAAAAAATTTCTGTTGGTATAAACATAAGATTGCCTCCTTTTATCCTTTATCTTTACCGAAAAAAGAAGTTTTATTCGTTTCTTAATTTTTCTTCCATATCATTGCTAGTTAAGTAAAAATAGTATATAATAGCTTCAGACAAAATTGGAAATGAAGGTGAATTTTTTGAAAAAAATAAATCCAACCATGATGCAGTATTTTGAATGGTACTTAAAACCAGAAAATAATCTATGGAATAAAGTAATCTCTGATTCTTCTTATCTATCTTCTATTGGTATTAGTACCGTTTGGTTGCCACCTGCCTATAAAGGAAGTGCCGGTGTTCAGGATGCTGGTTATGGTGTTTATGACTTATATGATTTAGGAGAATTTCCTCAAAAAGGTGATATTCGCACGAAATATGGTACAAAAGAAGAATATATACAGGCTATTAAAGCTTTGCAAGGAAATGGAATTGAAGTATTAGCAGATATTGTTTTAAATCACCGTTTAGGTGCCGATGATTTAGAAGATGTCATTGCCATTGAAGATGATCCTTTAAACCGTACGCAAGGTATTAGCGAACCTAGAACTATCCGTGCATGGACAAAGTACAATTTTCCGGGTAGAAATAATGTATACTCCTCTTTTAAATGGAATTGGACACATTTTCATGGTGTAGATTGGGATGAATTAACACAGAAGAAATCTATTTATCTTTTTTATGGAAAACATTGGGACGAGCAAGTAGACAAAGAAAATGGAAACTTTGATTATCTAATGGGTGCAGATGTAGACTTAAATAATGTAGATGTGGTAAATGAACTTCTTTCCTGGGCAAAATGGTATTTAGACAAAACTCATGTAGATGGTTTTCGTTTAGATGCGGTAAAGCATATTCGTGCCTCTTTCTTTAAAGAATTTTTGGATACACTTCGTGAAGATACTGGAAAAAAACTGTTCTCTGTTGGAGAATATTGGAGTGCTAACCTAGAATCTTTAAAACAATTTTTAAAAGAAACCAAAAATGCTATTTCACTATTTGATGTTCCACTTCATTACAACTTTTTCAATGCTTCTAACAGTGGTGGACATTATGATATGAGAACAATTTTAGATGGTACTTTAGTAAAATCCAATTCAGAAAAAGCTATTACCTTTGTAGACAATCACGACACTGAACCAGGACAAGCCTTAGAATCTTGGGTACAACCTTGGTTTAAACCATTAGCTTATTCTATCATTCTTTTACGTGATGCCGGCACACCTTGCCTATTTTACGGAGATTATTATGGTATTCCAGAAAAGAACATTTCTCCTATGAAATCAATACTAGAAAAATTGGTTCTTGCAAGAAAATATTTCGCTTATGGAGATCAAACAGATTATTTTGACCATTCTAATATTATCGGTTGGGTACGTGAAGGTGATTATGACCATCCAGATTCTGGTATGGCTGTTATCTTATCTGATGGTCCTGGTGGTTCTAAATTGATGAATGTAGGAAAACGACTTGCTAACCACGTGTTATATGA
Organism: uncultured Clostridiaceae bacterium; assembly: GCA_946493085.1. GTDB lineage: Bacteria > Bacillota > Clostridia > TANB77 > CAG-508 > UMGS1663. Next base: position 54,254 of record CAMMAC010000002.1, on the reverse strand, counting down.
TTTTACAGGTAATGTAAAAGAGCCTGTCTATATAGACCAAGAAGGTAACGGAATTTTCTATACAAACGGTGGTAGTGTTTCAGTTTGGGTAAAACAAAATAATATTTATACCAAATAAAAAAATATTCCCCTTAAAGTACATTCTTTAAGGGGATCTTTTTTACACTTTTTTTGCAATAATTGCTTTAATAGTAATTCCTTGCTCCATAAACATCCTTTCATGTTCTGTTTGTATATTTTCCCAAAAATCCTTTTCTTCTACTAAGTTTTCTGTTTGCTTTATAATAGCAAAGCCTGCTTGTTGAAAATAGGACACACTGTTCTCAAATAAATTCGTATCATCTGTTTTAAAATAAATTTCTCCCTCTTCTACTAGAAAATCTCTATATTTTTCTAATTGCTTCGGATGTGTTAATCTTTTTTTATGATGTTTTCCTCGTGGCCACGGATTACAAAAGTTAATATATATTCTTTCTACCTTGTCCTCTTCTCCCAATATTCCATCAATTCTCTCAATGTCGTAACGTGTTAATATCACATTATCTACTTCTTTCTCTGCTTGCCCATATGCTTCTTCTATCTTTCTCTTGGCAAGACCTAACATAGCATCCACCATATCAATGGCTAAAAAATTTATCTCTGGATGAAGTAATGCCATTTGTGAAATAAAACCACCTTTTCCACAACCTAATTCTAGATAAAATGATTTGTCTGCATTTTTATACATACTTTTCCACTTATTTTTATAATCTTGTGGATTATCTACATAAAATGGACTTGCCTCTAATTCTCCTCTTGCCCACGGCTTAAAACGTATCCTCATGCTTTACTTCCTCCCTATTTTCTGTTTTAGTTATCATAACATAATTTTTTTCCTTTTTCAATTGATTTGTTATAGAATAAATATTTTCTACCTTTTATTCATTTTTATTCCTTTATTTTCCTTTTTTTATCACAATTTATTGCCATTTTTGTGTATTTCTTTGTTTTTTTGTCATTATTTGTCAAAACTTTTTTGTTGCCATTTTTTAGGAATTTATATATAATGGACATATTCTACAAAGGAGGTAAATGCCTATGTTTCAACATCGTTTTTGGGAAGCTCGGAATTTTGTAGGCCGAATGGGATTGCATTACTGCATCCATTTGGCAACACCAGAAGAGCGCATGTATTGGGATGGCATGCTTTATGATAAAGGCGTTCCCATTTTATCCGCACTTTATTCCCTGCTTTCTACCCCTTACTGCTTTTCTTAAGGCAGTTTGTACGGTAATTGCTTTTACTTTCGTGAAGGCATAAGAAAAAGCCAGCTTTTCTTTGATTAAAGAGTTGCTGGTTTTTTCTTTACTATATAAGGCAAGGTTATTTTACATATTCATTTAAAGGTTTCGTTCTATATTTTAATTCGTCTAATTTATCTGTAGATACATATCCTGCTACACCATTGATTACATCAGGAATACGATTTACTATTGTTGCACAAGTTAATTCTACTGTAGATGGTCTAGCTACTACAATAGTAGTATTTGGCTCTCCTTCTATGGTCCATTCATTTTTATCATAATCCTCTTTAGAATACACTTTTCCTATGCATTCACTTTCAATAGTAATACCCTCTTTGGTTGTTGTAGTAACCACTGCACTCATACCAGTAGCATCACCTGCTTTTACAGTCATTCCTAATGTGCTAGAGTAAATATCTTCTTTATAAGTTTGTGGAACTGTTTTTTGTGTTTGAGATTCTACTGTTAAGCCAAGTTTAGAACATAACCAACCATTTACATTCCACATATAAGATGGTAAATATTCTCCTTTATTAATAATGGCTTGTCTTTCTGCGTCACTAATTTTATCTACAGAAGCCACTTGCTTATCAAATTCCTCTAATGTAAGTCCTGCACCATGGGCATTGGCAAGTGCAATTCCATAGTCTTCTACATTATAGCTAGAACTTCCTTTGATTTTAGTAATTTTATGTGTAGAACCTGCAATCGCAGAAATTAATTCTCCCCAATAAATATCTTGATAGCCGCTTCCTGTAATCGTGCATCCATTTTGTTTAGCAAGCTCATCTAATTTATGTGTAATAGCAGGATTAGAATTTGCTGGGAAGAAAGCTTCTTCACAAGTTGTAATTGCATTAATACCAAGCTTTGCACAAAGCATTAAAGCATCTTCTACATCTTTTATTAAACTCATGGTTGTTACTATCACAATATCTGGTTTCACTTGTTTTAGCATTTCCTCTGCTTTATCTGCAGCTGTAATGGTAACTCCTTTAGGGTCTCCTCCCATAACACTTGAGATGTCTTTTCCTACTACTTCTGGATTTACATCTACTGCGCCTACAATTTCTCCTCCTTTTTCATACACATAACGCATGGTATAAACTGACATTTTTCCAGTACCATATTGTACCACTTTCACTTTTCTGTCCATCTTTTGCACACTCCTTTTTTATTTATTTTACAACAGGAAAAGAAACTTTTCCCATGTGTAATCTGTACATTCCTTAAGTTCATTATGAACTTTTTTCTCTTTTGCTATACTTGATTTTTCTAATTTCCAAATATTTTTAAGATAAACTCATAAATACCTGTTCCAATTCCTTTTACAATATTTACTATAACATCTACAATTGCCTTTACAATAAAATTATCTTCATAAAAAGAAACTAACATCTGATGTGTAGGTGGAAAAAACCATAAAAACAAGATAATGAGTAAAATAATTCCTAAGGCTTTTAGTAAATCTTTCGTTTTTTTCCATGTCCACTTTTCTTTTATTTTGTACCCCTTGCTTCTCCAATAATCATTGTAGGCTTGTCTGTAAGCTCTTTGCATTTTCTCGTTAATTGCTTTTGCACTCTCCATTTTAGAATTTTCATTGGTAGCATAGGATTTGTTCTGCTCTGCTCTTTGGTTTTTCTCTTCTCTATTCTGTCTATTGATAGCTCTTTCCTCTTGTAACATTTGCTCATAAGTTTCCTGCATCTTTCTTTGTGCTTCCTGTGTCTTTCTATCCTCTTCTTGCTGCTTTTGCCACTGCAGGTCACTATCATACTTTCTTCTTTTTTCTTCATTTGACAAAACATCATAAGCCTCATTAATTTGCTTCATCCTCTGCTCTGCTTTTGCTTTTTCTTCTTGCGGTTTTCCATCTGGATGATATTTTTTAGCAAGCACTCTATATGCTTTTTCAATTACTTCTTTAGAAGCTTTTTCGCTTACTTCTAAAATTTCATAATAATTAGCCATATTACTTCTTTCCCCATATTCTAATCCTTTTCATTTAGATTATATCATAGTCAAAAAAAATATGCTACCTTATGGGGTAGTATTTTCTCGAAAAGTGTGGTATAATACTTTCAGCATGATAAAAATGGGAGTGATAACATTGAAATTAACTTCAGATAATGAAACACTAGCAGAAAATAAAGTTCTTATTTTATATTTATTAAATAAGGTGGGAAAGCCTATTTCTAATGATTCTTTACTTAATTTAGTACTTGCTGTAACAGATATGAATTATTTTTATTTTCAACAATTTTTATTAGATTTATTAGAAAATGGCTATATTATGAATTATTATAAAGATGACCACAGTTTTTATGAAATTACTCGGGTTTGGAAAGGAAACTTTAGAATTAACACAAGATATTCTTCCAGGCATTATAAAGTTGAGAGTAGATAGTAATTTTAAAAATGAATTAGAAACTTTTGAAAATGAACATTCTGTTATTGCAGAATATATTCCACGTAGCGAAAATGATTACATGGTTACTTGCAAAATTATCGACCACAACGACGTTGTTTTTGAAGTAAAAACTTTTGCTGGTTCTGGGGAACAAGCAAAAGAAATTGTAGACAACTGGAAAAAACATGCGGAAGAAATGTATCCAGAAATTTTGAGTATTTTAACACAAGAAAAAAGCTAGAAGTTTTAAAAATTTCTAGCTTTTTTTTGCTATTTTTTATCTTATAGAATGTGCCCAATTTGCAATTTCTTGTATATCTACATCTTTGGATTGTTCTTCCGTTCTCTTTTTAATTTCTACTTGATTTTGTTCTACTTTTTTTCCTACTGTAATTCTAACTGGTATTCCTATTAAATCCATGTCATTAAATTTTACGCCAGGTCTTTCGTTTCTGTCGTCTAGTAATGTGTCTATTCCTAAATCGTTTAATTGTTTATATAGCTGTTCTGCTACCTCTTTTTGTTTTTCATCTTTAGGATTGATTAACACAATTGCTACTTTATATGGTGCTATATTCATTGGCCAGATAATTCCTTTTTCATCATGATTTTGCTCTACTACTGCTGCAATCATTCTTTCTATTCCTATTCCATAACATCCCATCACTACTGGCTTTAATTCATTATTTTCATCTGAATAGTTTAGCCCTAGACTATCCGAGTATTTTGTTCCTAGCTTGAAGGTATTTCCTACTTCTATTCCTTTTTTGAAATAGACATGTCCTTTATGGCAATGTGGACATACATCTCCTTCTCGTATGTTTTTAATATCTGCTACGAGTTCTACTATAAAGTCTTCTACATTCACATTTTTATAATGATAATCTGTTTCGTTTGCTCCCACGATAAAGTTTTGCATTTGTGCTACACTTTTATCCATGATAACTGGTATAGAAATACCTACTGGTCCAGCAAATCCTACTTTTGCCTTAGTAATCCTTTCTACATCTGCTTCTTCTGCTAAAGTTACTTCTTGGCCTGCTCCTAATAACTTGGTTAGTTTCACTTCGTTAATTTCTCTATCTCCTGGTACTAAACAAGCATAGAATTTGTCGTCCGCTTTATAAATTAACGTTTTTACAAATTTTTCTGGCTTTTCTTGTAAAAACTCGCTTACCTGTTCTATGGTTCCTGCAGATGGTGTATGTACTTTTTCTATTTGCTTTTTCTCTTCTTTCTCTGTTTGCTCTACTTCCTCACACTTACTTACTTCTATATTAGATGCATAATCACACTGATCACATAATACCAAAATATCTTCTCCTACATCTGTTATCGCTTGAAATTCTTCTGACAATAATCCTCCCATTACACCAGTATCTGCTTTTACTACTACATAATTTAAACCTACTTCTTTGCAAATTCTATGATAGGCTTCATATTGTTTTTGATAAGAAATATCGGATGCTTCTTGGTCTACATCAAAACTATAGGCATCTTTCATCGTAAATTCTCTTGTTCTAATTAGTCCTAATCTAGGTCTTATTTCATCTCTATATTTATTTCCAATTTGATATAGCGTATAAGGAAAATCTTTATAGGATTTTGCTTTCATCATCGCTGCTAGTACAAAAAATTCTTCATGGGTCGGACCCAATACATATGGTCTATTATATCTATCTCTTAGCTGAAAAATAGATGGACCAAAAGCACTATATCTTCCTGATTTTTCAAATGCTTCTATTGGAAGAAGTAATGGCATTGTCACTTCTTGTGCACCAGCCTCATTCATATGTTTTCTTACTATATTTTTCACATTTTCTACTACTTTTTGTCCTAATGGCATTTTCATATAAATACCATTTCCTATTTTTTTGAACATTCCACTTTTTACAAGCAGATTTCCACTTGCCGATTCTTCATCTTTGGCATCTTCTCTTAACGTATAAAAAAAAGTTTCACTTAATCTCATATTTTTTCTTCCTCTCTATCACACAATTTATTTTTCTATTTCTCCTTCTCCCTCCCTTGCGGGTGATGGAGCCTCCGCAGGATTATCTTCTTGTGTTTCTTCCTCTTTCTGCTCTTCTTGTATTAAATCGTCTATGACAATTTGTTGATTTTCATCTAATTTATACCTAGGAAGTTCTGGAAGTTCTTCTAAACTCTCTATACCAAACATACGCATAAATTCCGATGTTACACTATACATGGTTGGCTTGCCTGGAGCATCTAATTTTCCTACACTTTCTATTAAGTTATATTCTAACAACTTATAGATAGTTCCATCTGAACCTACTCCACGAATTGCCTCTATTTCTGACCTAGTAATTTTAGGATTATAGGCAATAATCGCAAGCGTCTCTAGTGCTGCTGTAGATAAGTTTGGCTTACTTCTTTTATCGATAATAGGATACACATATTCTACGTATTCTTTTTTCGTTACTAATTGATAACTATCTGCCAGACGAATGAGTTCTAATCCTCTATTATCCTTTTTATATTCTTCCCTCATACTTTCTAAAATGCTAATGACATCTTCGCTTCCTAACTCTAATGCAGACATGAGTTCCTTTATATTTACTTCTCTTCCACAAGCAAATAAAATTGCTTCTATCATTCCTTTTGCCTTTTCTATCTCCATTTTACTAGTCCTCTCCTATTTTACTCTATGTTTGTTATTATACCATTAGTTTCCGCATTTTTCAATTTATTCTTTAGGATTTATTCATTTTCTTTAAATCTTTTGAAATAAAATTACATTTTTTGTATATTTGTGTAAAAAATTGGAATTTTTTATTGACTTTTTTCCCTTTTTTTGGTATTATCCTAATATACTAGTTTAGTTTTACTAAATATGAGTTACTTTGAATGATAAAGTACTTCTATCATTCAATAGTAATAGAGGTTAAAAAATGTACAGAAAGGTGGTTATATGAATAATAAACTTTTAAGGCGGTTCATTACCTTCGTTACTATAGTGTCCACAGCTATTTTTTCCAGTACTGTATGTTTTGCTGCTGAAGATAATATATATACTGAAGTCAGCAATGCAGTGGAAACTATGGTAGAGGCCGACAATGGCACAGCTCTTCCTCAGGGAGATGCAATTACTCGCGCCAATCTTGGTGGAGCAATTGCTACTGTAACTACTGGCTCACTTAGCAGCAGTTTTACTGTTCCTGCAAATTTAAGTGGTTCATTGGTAAAAGTTGCTATAGTTATCAGAACTTATGATTCTTCTGCCAATCCTAATGCAACATTTGCATTGACCATCAAATCTGGAGATACACCAATTCGAACCGTCTATCCTATTGTTAATGAAAATACTTTTGTTATTGGCAATTTAGCAGATGGAACCTATAATTTTAGTTTATCTCCACAGTCTAATGTATCCGGAAATTATGTTGTAGGAATTCAATTTTACACAGCATGAGGCAATTGACTTTGTAGCTTTATAAACATCTCATTATAATAGTACATTTTTTAACCTTGGAGTGCGTATAGATGTTTTATACGCACTTTTATTTATATTTTTTATTGCAAACAAATAACTACTATGTTACACTGTACATAAAAAAAGAAAGAGGGGATTTTTTATATGAAAATATTAGAAGTAAAAAATTTAACTAAAATTTATGGAAACAACGAAAATTCAGTAAAAGCATTAGATGATATCTCATTTTCAGTAGAAAAAGGAGAATTTTTGTCTATTATTGGAGCAAGCGGTTCTGGTAAATCCACTTTATTACATATTTTAGGCGGAATTGAAAAACCTTCTTCTGGCACTATTTTCGTAAATAACAAAGATATTGGCACTTTAACAGACTCTCAACTTGCTATTTATCGAAGAAGAACTGCACAACTTATTTTTCAATTTTATAATTTAATACCAATTCTAAATGTAAAAGAAAATATATTACTACCTATTTTATTAGATTATAAAAATCCAGATGATGCAAGATTAAAAAATCTTATTTCTCTTTTAGGTCTACAAGATAAGGAAAATTCTTTACCTAATCAACTATCTGGTGGTCAACAACAAAGAGTTGCCATTGGAAGATGTTTAATGGCTAATCCTAGTATCGTTCTTGCGGATGAACCAACTGGCAATTTGGATACTTTAAATTCTAATGAAATTATAACTCTATTAAAAGAATACAATACCAAGTTTCAGCAGACAATTCTTTTAGTGACGCATGATATAAAAATTGCTAAACAAACAAATAGAATTCTTACACTACAAGACGGAAAAATAATAAAAGATGAGGTGCAAATCCATGAATAATTTATTGAAACTAGCTACTAAAGAATTAAAGAGTAATAAAAAAATGGTATTTTCTATTTTGCTTAGCATTATTCTTGTTTCTATTTTAATCAATTCTATTACTACTCTTGCTCTTAGTTACCAAGATTATGTAGTAAACCTATGTAGAAATAAAGGAAATTGGGAAGCACAATTTATCCAAATTCCTTATGACAAATTAACTGTTCTTGAATCTGATGAGCGTATTAAAGAAATTTCTCTTATAGAAGATTTAGGTATTTTCTCTTATAACGATAATTCACAGGAACTACTACACATAAAGGCTTATGATTCCAATACAATGAAAAATATGCCTATTTTATTAAAAGAAGGTAATCTTCCTCAATCTTCTAATGAAATATTGGTAAACGAAAGTACTCTTTTACAAATAGATGACTCTATTTCCATTTTATTGGATGAAAAGGAATATGTCTTTCATGTGACAGGAATTTTAGAGAGTACAGATTTTGACGAATTTAATACAAAAACTTTCGTAAAAACAAATGGAGCAATTACTTATTTAAATAAAGATTCCCTTACACCCAATTCTTACCTAACTGCTTCTATTGTATGCCAAGATATTTCTCAAATTTACGATTGTACAAATGATATACAAAGCCAACTAAATTCCTTAAACTCTACTCCTCAAATTCTTTATAATACAGAACTACTTTCTTATGCAGGTAATGCAAAATCTGATTCCACTTTCCAAACCAATCTAATCCTTACTGTTTCTGTATTCATTGGAATTGTAAGTGTAGCTTCCATTTCTCTTATTTATACTATTTTTCATATTTTTACACAAGAAAGAAAAAGATATATCGCTAAACTTTCTTCTGTGGGAGCTACTAAAAAACAAATTGCTATGATTTACTTTTTTGAAATTATTATTTTAACATGTATTGCTATTCCTGTTGGAATTTTATTGAGTTTTGGATTAGTGTCATTACTACTTCATGTTTTTGACAACTTATTCACTCTTATTCAAAGCAATATTTCAACTACCTTAATACAAAATAGTATTTCTTTACAAATGGTATTTTCTTGGTATAGCATTATCTTTTCTATTTTACTAATTGTTATCATTGTATTCTTCTCTGTCTTATTTCCTATAATACAAATTAGTAAAGTAAGTATTTTAAATACCCTACGTGAAAATACATATTATAAAGTAACAAAACATTTTACACAAGTTCCTAAATGGCTTTCAAAACTCTTTAAAATAGAAGGTATTTTAGCATACAAAAATATGAAAAGAAAAAAATCTCATTATATAACAATGGTAATGTCTTTAACCATTAGTATTATACTTTTTATTAGTATTTATGGTTATATTTATAATTTAAGCAATTATAATCAATACGAACAACACAATTATAATTATACTTTAAACTTAGCAGATTATTCTCCCGAACATAAAGCTCAGGAAGAATTAATAGAAATAAAAAAGGTTCTACAAAACTCTGGTTTCATAGAAGAAATACATTCTTATGCTAATTTAAACCCTTTATATTTAGTACTAGATAACAGCAAACTAAATGATATGCTTAAATTTGTGGATAGCAAAATGAATTTGTTAAACAATTCTTTCAATAAAGTAAATGAACATACAAGTCAACTTTCTTGTTTAGTAACTACTTTAGATGATGCCACTTATCAAGATTATTTATCGCAAATAGATAGTTCTTTATCTTTGTCTAACAACGAATGTATTCTTATTAATTATTCTAATGCACAAAATAAATATTACGATAGTGTTTGTTTAACAAATTATCAAATAGGTGAAAATCTTATATTAAATACACAAGATATAAACGATGAGAAAAATCAAGAAGTGCTAGATAATCTCTCTTCTCTTGTGGGCGATTCTAATCGTCAAATAGAAAACAAACAAATAAGTTTATCTATAAAAGCAATCACAGGTAGAGTTCCAACATGTCTTCCTTCTTTTACTTTAACAGACATTTATTTAATTGTAAATAAAGATACCTTCTCGCAATTATTTTTGGAAACGGTCGGTGCAGAATTTAGCGATTTTACTAATTTTTATATTCAAACTTCTAAACCTAATGAATTAGACGAATTAGTGTATTCTTTAAAAGCGAAATATGAAAATGCTCCTATTGTTATAGAAAGTTCTAATCTATCTGCTTCACAACAAATAGAAAAAAACGAAATCTTAATAAAAGAAATTTTATTGTATAGTTTTCTCGTATTTATATTTGTCTTAACAATTATAACTGTATTGAATATTGTTTTTTCTAGTTTAAGTATGAGAAAAACCGAATTTGCTGAATTAAAAGCGATTGGCATGTCTAATAGGCAGATGAATAAAATATTATTTTTGGAAGGACTTTTTTACGGTACTATTTCTTTAATAATTGGTATTTTTATTAGTATTGGTATTCTTTACTTTTTATATCATACGATGATTAATACACAAGTATACCGTTTTTCAATAGACCTTATTAGTATTTTCATTTCTATTATTTTAATATATGCTGTTATTTTTATTAGTATTTTATATGCTAATAAAAAACTGTATAAAGAAGATATTGCTACTATTATAAAAACTAACATTACTTAAGCATTTTTCTTGCACTTTATTCTATTCTATGATAGGATAAGTTTAGAATTTGAATTAGGATGGTGAAAATATGGATGAAAAAGAACCTAAAAAAATTGAGATTGTCCCAGGTGACAAAAAAGATTTAGAAGATTTAGATATTTCTCCTGTTTACCAACATATTGATATAGAAAAGCCTAAGGAGGAAAAAGAAAAAAAGAATATTGTCATTCCAAAAGAAAAAAAATAAGAAGCCCTTTTTAAGTGGTTTCTTATTTTTTTATTTTATTTTTTAATAGCCCCTTTTCTTTTATTCTGCTTTTATTTAGATAGCTTCTTTATTTTCCTCTATTTCTTCGCTTTGTTTTGCGTCTCCTTCTTGTTCAATAACCTCTAGACTTGCTACAGATACTTCATAAGCAACTCTTATTTCAGATGTTCCATCTTCATATTTCTTTTCATATTGTCTAGATTGTACTCTTCCCACAATTCTTACTTCTGTTCCTACTGCTATGTTTTCACAAAATCTAGCATTACGTCCCCATGCAATACATGGAATATAGTCTGATTTATTGTAAGCTCTATTAACGGCAAGTAAAATATCAGAAATTTCTCTTCCAAATGGTGTTTTTCTGTAAATTGGTTTTTTACAGATAAATCCATCTAATACAACTTCGTTAGAAGTATTTTCTTTGCTAGGTTTAAATTCTTCTTCTTGATTTTCTGCAAATTTAATTTCTTTGGCAAATACAGTTAATACCAATCTATTCTTCTCATTTTCATAGCTATTATAAGATCTAAATTGCCCTTCTATAATAATGTTTTTGCCAGGCTCTAAATCTTGTTCTAATAACAATCTTTCTGAAATAGTAATTGGAATAATATCTGCATTTCCACTTAAACGAGGTACTTTTAAGTCAAATATGTAGAATTTCTCCCCATAAATTTCGTGACTAAATTTCTTTTCACTTGTTACTTTACCAACTAGGATTAATTGGTTGTTTTCTGAATAATTTGTATTCAATTTTATTTCCTCCCCTACTTTTGTTTATCTACTTGTATTTTATTCTTCTTGTATGTTTTTTAGAATACTTTTTCACACTAAAACTATTATACTACCTTTTTTTGGTTTTGTCTACATAAAATGTTAATTTTTTTGAAATTTTTTATATAATTTGCCTATTTTATACATATTTTACTCTCTTTTACTCATTTTATTTTATCATAAAGCCATAAAATTCCGGTAACTCCCATCGTATCATTTACACTTTCTAGTTTTTCCATTTGAATTTCTTGTGGTTCCATTTGTTTTCCTTCTCTTGTTTTCATTGTTCTTTGCAAACAAACCATTACCTGATCTTCTTCTACAGATGAAGCTGTAATCGTTGCTTTTGAATTAAATCCATAAGTAATGACTGTCAATTCTAAATCTTTTAAAATTTCCCAGTTTTGTTCAATATCTACATTACTTACTAAATAAGTAGTATGCTTTAGTATATTTTTTAATGCTTCTACATTTTTAAATTGCTTAGCAAGTAAAATAGTTTCAAAGCGAATATTCTTTATATTCTCAACACTTTTTTCCTTGATGCACAATATAGAACTCTCTGGCCAACTTAATTTTTCTAATAGAAATCTTCTAATTCGATTTTCATTATTCTCTTCTGAAATAATTCCAATAAAAGGCATTTCTTTTTCCCCTTTTTTATCTTTCCCTTTTATTATTTCCCAAATTTTTCATTTTATACATTCCTTTGTGTTCCATTACTATCTATGATATAATTTTCTTTATATATCAAATTAGACACTGTTACTACTTGATAGCCGTTTTCTTCTATAATTTGGTGCAACAACATATCGAGGCTATCTGCCGTGTGTTTTGTTCCGTTATGACTTAATATAATACTTCCAGGTGCTAATTTTTCTTTTATTCTGCTCCACATTTGCTCTCCTGTTAAGCCGGAATAATCCAAAGTATCTATATTCCATTGAATAGCCGTATGTCCTTGAGATTCCGCAGCCTGTATTACTATATCATTATATTCCCCATAAGGACCTCTATACAAAGTTGTCTTTTTTCCAGTTATAGATTCTATTTTTTTACTACACTCTTGTATCTCTTCTATATTTTTTTCTAAGCTTAAGTTGTTTACATGTGGATGAGTATCGGAATGATTCCCAATTTCATGTCCTGCGTCTGCAATTTTCTTTACTGCATCTGGATATTTCTCTGCAAAATCTCCTACAATAAAGAAGGTTATTTGTACTTTGTATTTAGAAAGTGTATCTAAAATGCTATCTATATCTTCCGCTCCCCAAGCACAATTCATTGTGAAGGCAACCTTTTTTTCTTCTCTTGCTACATTATAAATAGGAAGCGCTTTGGTAGAAGCAGAGGTTTCTATTGTTTTTTCTGGACTTGTCATCATAAAAGCCATCGCAAATAAAATAATAACTGTAGTTAAAGAAACAATATACGAAAAAATTTTAAATTTATTGAAAACAATTAGCATACCAGTTTTCCTCCTCATTCTTGCTGTTTCATTGTATGCTTCTTTATAAGGATTTATTCTGCTTTCTTAAAATACAAAAATAGTTTGAAGCTATCTTTCTCTTCAAACTATTTTTTCTATTACTATCTTTATAAACTTAATAATTAATTGTATAACTTTCTACTGTTGTTTCATCTTTGCCACAACCCAAATCATATCCTGTTATACCTGTGCCTAGGTTACAAACTAGATATTGATGTGTAGAGGTTGAATCATTATTAACATGTGAATTACCATCGTCTGCATGCCATCTACTACTTTCTCTTTCAGGTTCCCCACAATTTCTATGTGTTATTGTATAAGTACATCGAATTTGATTATCATTTTTTTCTACTGCTGTTTTACAGCCACTATATATAATTGTACAAGTTTTATAACAAGAACTAGAATGTGTATGCCTTATTTCTTTTGTATAACATCCTCCACCTGTTGTTGGACTTCCTTCATGTTCATGATAATTTGCTGCTACAGAAATTTTACTACTAATTGTTTCTCCTCTATTTTCTTCATCATCTACTGTTAATACGTGTAAATAATAGTCTCCTGGAGTTTGCATACTTAAATCTATTGTTTGCTGTTCCTGTAAAAAGCTATTCGTATATTTTTCTTTTTCCGTTCCTATTGGCTCACTTTGTGTAGACAATATCCATCTACACTCTTCCAAAACAATATCGGTATAGGATATATGTTTTACTTCTGCTTGAATAGTAGGTGTTGTTGTTTGTGTTGTTTCTCCTGAAAATTCAATGCTTGCTGTCGTAGTAACATTAACATTAGAATAATTATTTTTCAATGTATAATTTATTTTTCCATCATATTCTACTCCTTCTGGATAGTAAATTGTATGGGATGCTTTATTAACAATATATACATCTGTATATTGTGACACATCTGCTGTGGTATCTTCTAACTTTTTAATAGGAGCATAATCTAATCCATAATTTAAAGATGTAATCCCTAGTCTTGCTACATCTAATACCCAATAAGTAGAACTATCATTTATATTTTTGTCATTTATAAACATAGAGGTATTTTTATATTCATTCAAAACAGGTATCCTATTATATCTTGCATAATATTGTTCTACTTTCTCCGATAATTTATGCATATCTTCTTCGAAATTAGTTTTATTTTTTGTATCTTTCAGCCCATCTAAATTTGCTGTTATTGAAAAACCTAATATGGCTAAAACAGCTATAGTAATGGCTAAAGCTATTAACGTAACACCTTTTTCTCCTCTCTTTTTCATTATTTGCTACCTCCCTTTTCTTCCGTTTTCTCCTATTATTATTTTACTACTTTTTTACCTTTTATTCAACATTTTTCTTTGCAATAATTTCAAAATTACCTTTTATTTATACAACAGAAAATGTTAGGCTTCGATTTTTCCTATACAATAAAAAACGATAGGTTGCATTTTCCCTACCATTTTTTATATTAACAATACAGCATGACTATTTAATCATATACTTCTATCGCTTTGATAATTTGTCTTTTAATTGCTCCTAATGTACAAGTAATTAAAGTTACTTTTCTTTCTCCTTTCGTCTCTTGCGAAAGGCAAGAAGTATCTGTTGGACTTACTTTAAATGTGTCATAAATTTGATAAGTTATTTTTCGATCATAAGTATCTGTCAGTATTAAAATGTCTCCTTTTTCTAATTCTTTTAATCTTCCAAATGTTTGTGTATAATTATGTCCTGCAATACACAAATTGCCAATTTCATTTACTCTAGGCCCCGCTGTTTTCGTAACAGCAACCTTTAGTGCTTGCTCACTTGTTTCCGACAAAATATATTTTTCTAAATTCAATTTTGGAATTTCTATCTTTCCAATTACGGTATATCCTTTCCATTCTCTAGGCAAATTCGTATATTCTGGCAAATTTAAGCTTTCTTCCTCTTGTATTTTTATTTCTTCTTCCTGATAATTCTCTATTTTTATAGGAAGTTTTTTGGCTGTCTCGTAGTTTTTCATTGAATTGATATCTATTTGTTCCAATAAGATAATGGATAATGCAACTAAAAACATAATAGCAAATAGAATGCCAAATAATAATTTCCCATTTTTACGATACATTTTTTTGTTTAATACTATATATCATATAGATAAATGCTAGAATTACGAATGCGTAAATCACATACTCTACTAAACTGGTTCCCGTTTTCGGAAGCTCTGTAGCTTCTTCATTATTTACTACTGTGTTTTCTACAGTATTTACAATTGTATTTTCTATGGTATTCGTCATAGCTGCTTGTTCTTGCACATCTACTGTAATGCTTTTTGTAGTAATAACACTATTGCCACTTTCTAAATTTAATAAACTAACGGTAATTGTGTATTCCCCTGCTTTTGGAAAAGTTGCTGTAACGGGGGTCTCATTTTTAAAATCTCCTTGAATTGGAAAACCTGTATCTGGTCCCCAATAACCAGTTTGTGCAATGTCAATGTCTGCTCCCAAAGAATCTTTTGCTATTAACTTAGGAGTAGCTGGTCCAGATACATCTACTTTTACTCTTACCTTTGTATAGGTTGGTGCACTTTTTCCTTCTAGTACAATGTTTACTGCCTTTGCTTCATTTTCTACCACTATCCCATCATAAGAAATAATAAAATTTACTTCATCGGCTGCATATACACAAGCACTCATCATTAGTAGACATACTATTAATACAATAATCCTTTTTATTTTCATAAATAGCCTCTCTCCTCTTTCTTGTTTTCTATCACTACATATATATGGAGACTGACTTGTCTATATTCCTATATTTGTATCTCTTTTATTTGTTTTTCTATCTCTGTATTTTCTAGCATTCTACTTGCTACCTGTATAAAATTCGTTTCTCTATCTGTTAAATAAATTTGAGTATTTGCAGAGAATGATTCTCCTTCTTCTTTTTGTTCTAATAGCATTTCTTTTAATTGTTTACTTACTAATTTCCCTGTATGGATAATTTCCACGGTATCTCCTAACTCTTCTTTTATTAACGGCTCGAATAAAGGATAATGAGTACATCCCAATATGAGTGCATCTACATTTTTCATATCTTTTAGATATTCTTTAATCGTTAATCTTGCTACCTCATTACTAATCCATCCTTCTTCTGCCATTGGTGCTAAAAGTGGGCAAGCTTTACTTTTTACTTCTATTTCTGGAATTTGCTCTTTTAACTTCTTTTCCCATCCTCTACTGCGAATGGTACCAGCTGTTGCTATTACTCCTACCGTCCTTAAGTTTGATTTCTGCTTTATATATTGCACTGTACTATCTATAATCCCCATAATAGGAATACGGTACCTTCTTTGCATTTCTTCTAAAGCTTGACTAGTTGCTGTTCCACAGGCTATCACAATTGCTTTTACATCTTGCGAAATTAAAAAATCCATTCCTTTTTGTGTTAATTGTATAATGCTTTCTCTAGATTTACTTCCATACGGAAAACGTTTTGTATCTCCCAAATAAACAATACTTTCTTGTGGTAGTTCTTTTTTTACTTCTTTTAAAACAGTAAGACCACCCACCCCTGAATCAAACATTCCTATGCTTCTATTATCCATATTTTGTTTTCTTCCTTTCCTAATTTTTTCTATTATATCTTTTTTTAGAAATAAATCTACATTTTTTTACACATTTTTTATTTTCTCTCATAAGATATAGTAATAAGCTATATGCTTAAAATAAATATGATAGAAGGAGCGTAAATATGATGGAATTCGATAAAAATGTATGTCCTGTTTTAGATGTAGACGGAATTATTGCCTCTGGCAAGCAATTCGATTTAGAAATAAGACTTCCAGAAGATAATCGTAATGTTATTTATGGCATTGTAAAAGATTGTTATGGAGATCCAGTATGTGATGCTGTTGTAAAATTAGTAGAAATTGTTTGTGAATGTGGAAAAGAGGAAAGAAGACCTGTTTCTCATACTTTTACAGATAAAGAAGGCGAGTTTGTATTTGGACCTTTATGTAATAACAAGTTCTATGCTATAGAAATTTGGGTAGATAACGTAAAACATTGTAAAGTTTGCGTAGATGGAAAACGTGAAGGAAAATGCCTAAAAGGTGTAAAAATAGACTGCAAGCATCACGGTGAAAAACCTTGTGAAAAGCATTGTGAAAAACCTTGCGAAAAACCTTGTAAAAAAGAGGATGACAAAAGAAAAGAAGTTTTTCAAGAAATAATTTCAGAAGACTAATCTAAAATAACAAGAAAAAAGGACTATATCAATAGGATTGTTTATAGTCCTTTTTTCTCATATTTTTTTTGCAATCTCTTTGATTTTACCAAGTTTATTTCCTACATAATTCCCATTTTTTTAGCAAATTGCCTTCCTTTTTTTATCATTTGCTTCTTGTTTCTTCCACTCATCTCTTTATACACCATCATAGCTCCTGCAGAAACCAATCCTCCCATAATCATTCCTTTCACAAATTTCATATCCATTTTCTCCTCCTTATTTGTATTTTTATTCTTTACAGTCTTATTATGTCATTTTTTCTGTATTTTATGCAATTTCTTTTTTTGTGAAATAATCTGATAAATGCCGTACATTTCATGCAGTGCAATCAAAAAAATAAAAACAGCAAAACATTTTTTTAAAGTTTGGTCTTCTAATTTTTCTGCTATTATAGAACCAATGACCGCTCCTATTACGCCAAATATCACTATATTTTTTGCCAATTTTCTATCTACATTGTTTTGTTTTAAATTCATCCAAATTGCGGCTAAGGAAGTAGGCACAAAAAAAATAAGGTTAGTCGCTTGTGCAATATGTTGTTCTAATCCATAAAAAAGAGTAAGGAGTAAAATTAATATCGTTCCTCCTCCCATTCCTAAACCTGTAATAGTTCCTGCTATCATTCCAAATAAAATCTCTAACATATTCCTCTCTACCTCGTTCTATTCTTTAAGCCAAAATCATTCTGATAGACACATAGAAAAGAAATAGAGTAAAAAGAATTTTTATATATATCGTAGGTATTTTCTTTAACAATTTTGCACCTATTGCTCCTCCTAATATACCTCCTATCGCACACTTTATTCCTATCTCCCAATTCATATAATTTCCTGTTATATAAAAAATACTACTAGTAAGTACCATAGGCAAAATACATAAAACAGCTGTCCCTCTTGCTTTTTTGTCTTCCATTTTTAAAACATATAAAAAAGCAGGAACTAATATGAGCCCTCCTCCTGAGGCAAACAAACCACAAGTTATTCCTGCTACCATTCCTATGATTCCTTGTTTTTTTATCTGCTTCTTACTATTCATTTCTTTTCCTTATCCTTTTTTTCTAGTATGAAGCAATTTTTTCTTTTTTATTCGTTTTCAGTTCAACTTCTTCATTTGAGTTATTATCTCTACAAGACTATCTACTAAAAATGTAATATCTTCTTTTGTATTTTCTTCTCCTATGCTCACTCTTAATGCTCCTTCGGCATATTCTCGTGGCAAGCCAATGGCTAGTAACACGTGAGATGGATTTAACGAACCAGAACTACATGCACTTCCTGTAGAAGCACAGATTCCTCTTCTATCTAAAGCCAGTAGCAACTCCTGCCCATCTATATGAGGAAAAGAAAAGTTTACATTTCCAGGAAGTCTTTTTTCCGGATGTCCATTTAGTTTTGCCTCTGGCAATTTTTCCTTAATTTGACGAATATATTGTTTCTTTAATTCTTCTAATTTTTGACAATAAGGTATTAAATTTTGTGTAGCTAATTCTATTGCCTTTCCTAATCCTACAATTCCTGCTACATTTTCTGTTCCTGCTCTTTTGTTTTTTTCTTGATGTCCTCCATCTTGTATTCTATCAAATGCTACTCCTTCTCTTACATATAAAGCTCCTACTCCCTTTGGTCCATAAAATTTATGTGCAGACATAGACAATAAATCAATTTGCAATTTTTGTACATCTATTGCTACATTTCCTACCGCTTGCACGCTATCTGTATGAAATAAAATGCCATGTTTTTTAGCAATTTTTCCTATTCCTTCTATTGGCTGGGTAGTTCCTATTTCATTATTGGCAAACATAACGCTAATTAAAATTGTAGTAGGTTTTATTGCTTTTTCTAATTCTTGCAAAGAAATCATTCCCTGCTCATCTACATTTAGATAAGTTACTTCATAGCCTTGTTTTTCTAGAGTTTGACAAGTCTGTAGAATAGCCGGATGCTCTATTTTCGTTGTAATAATATGATTCCCTTTTTGTCTATTGGCATAAGCTACACCTTTTAAAGCTAAATTATCACTTTCACTGCCACAAGCTGTAAAATAGATTTCTTTTGTCTCTGCTCCAATGGCTGTTGCCACTTGTCCTCTTGCATGCTCTAATCCTCTTTTTGCCTCTCTTCCGTTTGTGATATAGAGAAGAAGCATTTCCATATTCTACACAAAAAAATGGCAACATTTCTTTTAAAACTTCTTCTTTTACTGCTGTTGTTGCCGCATGATCAAAATATCTTGTTTTCATATTCTTTTCCTTTCTTTCTTGTTATTATATTGTCTTTATAAAATATTATTCGTTTTTTGTGTGTAGCATACCAAAACAAAAAAAGAAATTATTTTTGGTGGTGTAATACCAAAGATAATTTCTTTTTTATTTATCTATATTATAAGGTTTTTATGTTAAAACTATTTTAATTAGATACCCATCTTAGCACTTTAATATTTTTGTAGGTTTCTAGTACATCTGCATATTTATTATATTCTTCTTCCCAAATGATTTTAGGAACTTTATCAAATGCAGCAAATACTTTTTCCGCTTCTGTCAAGAAAATAACTTGCTCTTGTGGGCTCATTTTTTCATATCTTTTTGAAAAATGATATAATTTATCTAACATTTGGTTGGCTTCTATAAAACTCCAAAAATCTTTTACAGTTATGCCTGCTAATTTTAGCTGCATAATGGCATATGCAATTAATAAAAAGATAACTCCTATTAATATTACAACGATTGCCATTGCTTCCATTTTTTTCACCTTCTCTTTTGAATATATTATTATTATAGCACATTCGTTTTGTTTTTGCAACCTTTTTGTAATATTTTTGTAATATAGTTGTAATATTTTAGATATTATATAACTTCTATTACCTTTATATTTCTAATCTCTTCTTTTGGTACTTTTAAAGGATTTTTATCTAATAGTACAAAATCTGCTTTTTTCCCTTCTCTAATACTGCCTTTTTCTTCTTCTTCAAAATAGGAATAAGCTGCCCAAATAGTTACTGCCTTTAATGCTTCGTATACACTAATTTGCTCTTCTTTTCCCAATAATACTCCATTTTTGGTTGTCCTATTTACAGCACACCAAATCGTTTCTAACATATTCGGAGGTAAAACAGGTGAATCTTGATGAAAAGTATAAATAAGCCCTAGCTCTTCTGCACTTTTGGCAGGACTAATGGAACTTGCTCTATCTTCTCCCAAATTTTTCAAGTGAATATCTCCCCAATAATACACGTGCGCAATAAAGAAAGATGGAATCATTCCTATTTTTTTCATTTCTTCTAGCTGGTCTTTTCTTACTGTTTGTGCATGTATCATGACTGGCCTTATTTTCTTTAGTTTTTCTATTGGTTGTTTTTGGCAGGCTTGTATATATTGTTCTGCTGCTGCATCTCCATTGCAATGCGCCAATAGTTGTCTTTCTTCCTCTACTGCTTTGTGAACAGCATTTTCTACTTCTTCATTTGTTTTTGTAGGATTTCCTCTATAACTTTCCTCTCCTTCATATGGTTTTGTCATCCATGCAGTTTTTCCCTGTGGAGAACCATCCAAAATTATCTTATATCCTCCTATTTTTAGATGATTTTTGTACGTTTTTAAGTACTCTTTGTTTTCTTCTATAATAGATGCATGAGCAGTGTCTATATAACTTACCACATCTACTTTCCACTTTTTTTCTTCTGCCATTTGTTTTAATAAAGGAAACTCTTTCTCAGTAGTAAGTCCATCTTGCACCGTTTTAATGCCATAACTTCTATAAATATTCTGTGCTTTATCTAATAATTCTAAGAATTTTTCTTGGCTAATGGCTTCTATATATTTTGTGTTTTCTATAAAAGCGGTTTCTTCTAAATAACCATTTAATTTTCCATTTTCTTTTCCATATCTTCCACCCTCTGGAGCCATACTATCTTCTGTAATTTGCATCATTTCTAATGCTTTTGTGTTGGTCACTCCCATATGCCCAGAAATGTGGGTGATGAGTAGTGGCTTTTCTTCGCATATGCTATCTAACTCCCATCTAGTAGGATGTCTTTTTTCTTTTAAAAAGTTTTGGTCATACCCCACTCCGATTATCCATTTTTCTTGTTTTCTTTCTTCTTTTCCTAGTTTTAACTTTTCTAATATTTCTACTATCGACTTGCAATCTGCTAAAGATATATAACTAAGAGATTGTGCAAAAGCACTAATATGGCTATGAGCATCTATAAAGGCAGGAAGCATGGTTTTACCTTTTAAATCTATTTCTTTCGTATCTTTTTTTACAAAAGGTTTTACTTCCGCTAAACTTCCTACTTTTTGAATTCTGCCATTTTCTACGAAAACTGCTTCTACTTGTTCTCCTTCCTTTTCCATTGTGATGATTTCTCCATTGTAATATAATTCACTTGACATTTTCTCTTCTTCCTTTCTAATGATAGCATTGCCATTTTTCCTAGTTTCATACTTTTTTAATAACATTCTATAACTTCTTGAAATAATTGCAATTTAAATTTAGATGTGATATAGTGAAAAAAAATTCATAAAGGAGCTTTTCTATGAAAAAGGGAAAAATAATTGTAATAGAAGGTGCTTGTGACGGTATTGGAAAAACAGTTCAATATCATTTACTTTGTAAGCATATGCAAGAAGAAGGAATAAAAGTAATTTATCATCATTTTCCTTCTTATGGTACTTATCAAGCCGTTGGAGTAGAAAAATATTTACAAGGAATATATGGTTCTCCTAAAACTCTCTCTCCCTATTTTATTCATAATCTATATGCCCATGATAGAGCTATTACTTGGCATACTAATTTAAATCATTATTACCACGAAGGTTACACTATTATAGTAGATAGATATACCACTTCTAGTTTAATTTATCAATCTGCTAATTTTGAAAAAGAAGAAGAAAAAAAACAGTTTATAGATTATGTTATGGATTTTGAATATAATAAAATGGGATTAAAAGAACCTGATTATATTATTTTCTTACAGGCTCCGTTTGATTTAGTTACTAAATTAAGAAATACCAGAAAAACAAACGAAGGTATTGAAAATGATATTCATGAAAAAGATATTCTTTTTATGAAAAAAGTTTATGAAAATTCTATGTGGATAGCAGACTATCTTTCTTGGTCTAAAATCCAATGTAATAAGGGAAATCAAATGAGAGATATACAAGATATTCACAAAGAAATTTATTCTCTTGTTAGCCATTCCTAAAAGAAGAGCAGTTGGTTATTTTCCAACTGCCTAATTAATTTCTTTTAATCTTTGCTTGTAGGCATCCATTGTCTCCTGTGCAAAGGCTAAATAAGGACTTTCTATGCCCATCATTTGCATTATTTTTTTCGTTAATAGTGGATTTAATATTAAAATAGGGCCTATTACATAAGTACCTATAAAATGATGATAGTAGATTCCTTCTAAATCGCTTTTTGGATTCATCCCTATTCCATGTTCTACTTTTGCAAAATAGCAATCTTCATTTTTTCCATAGCTCATACTAAATTGACTTTTAAAGCCAACTATTTCTATATCTTCAAATACCCCCTTAAACAAGCTATTATGACGGTTCATCATATCTCTTTTGCTATGAATTGGAAAAATACCTAAAGCTTCTATTTTACTTCCATCTTCGTTTTCGATATATTCTCCCATTACTTCTAAAGCATTTCCTGTAAATAGAAATACTACATTTTCTTCTATTTTTTGTTTGATTAGTTCTGTATATGGCTTTAATTTTTCAATTACTTTTTCTTGTCTACTTTCTGTCATTGGCCCTAAATAGATAAGGTCTATTTTTTCTTTTACAAATGCCATTTCTTCATCAAACCTAGTCTCTATAAATTCTGCTTTTGGCATACATTTTCTTAAATATCTCATATTGCTACTATCTCCCGCTAAATTGCAGAATTCTGGGAATAATATTTCTATTTTCTTATCTTCTCCCATAGCCTATCCTACTTCCTTTCCTTTTCTATCTTTTCTCTTACTTGTTCTTTAATCTTATCTCTTAGTTCTGTAGAATGTAAATCATGCAAAATAAATACTTTATCTATTGCCTCTAAGTTCAAATCTTGTACTAGTTCTAATTCTTTTCTTTTTGCTACAATTTTATCCTTATCTACATCTGCAATTTCTAACCTTACTAATCCATCTAAGTACCTTGCTCCTGCCATTAAAATCTGCTTAATACTATCATCATTTAAAAATTCGTAATCTGTATCATATTGCCATGCCGTATTTTCAGAGCTTGTAGCTGCGTCATGTAGGTTATCTAATATCATAATAACCGCTTTATTGCCTGGTTGTTTTCTTACATAATCAAATACTCTAGAGCAAGCAATTGGATTTAACCCTTTTGCTAAATGAGTCACCACTTTTATTCCATTTATCATTTCTTCACTATATCTGGTATCTACAATTTTTTGCCCTTCTAATCCTTTATCAATTTGCTCTTTTGTAAGTCCCATTTCTTTTAGTA
Source organism: uncultured Clostridiaceae bacterium (assembly GCA_946493085.1). Taxonomy (GTDB): domain Bacteria; phylum Bacillota; class Clostridia; order TANB77; family CAG-508; genus UMGS1663. Next base: position 30,426 of record CAMMAC010000002.1, on the reverse strand, counting down.
CACTAATCACTGCAAGTACATTATAAATATTAATAATGTTGTCATTCATAATAGGATAAGTTTCTTCTGTTCCCTTATGTTTTATAATCATAATTTCCTTTTCAAAATCAATTTTAGTTACTTCATAATCCATTTGAGGAGAACAAAAATCACATTTACTACAATGAGCTCGTCCAATGTGGTTATATCTTACAAAATCCCATTCTAGTCTACTACTGCAGTTAGGACAAACACTAATATCTTGCACAATATTGTGGCAAGTATCCTCATCGGTTTCTAATCTATCTATTCCAAAATAAACTCTTTCATTTTCTTTTGCTAAATTACTTACTAATAAATCGTCTCCATTTAAAATTAGCTTTGTCTCTTTTGGTATAGACTTGTCCAAAATGTTAAAGATAAATTCTGTATGTGCATTTCTCTTTAGAGAATCACGGAATAAATTCGTACATAACAAAAAGGTAGGTTGCATGTAAGGGTATATTTTTACAGCACTTCTTTCATCTAATTCAAATACTGCTATTTCTCTTTTTTGTCTTCCCTTGCTATCTGCTGTTTCTATCAAACTAGATGCTACACCAGAATTCACATTAGATCCTAAATGATTATCTATTAGTTCGTAACCATTTCTTCTTAAAGCTTCTTCTAAGAGATTACATACGGTTGTCTTTCCATTTGTTCCTGTTACGCCTATAATAGTTTTAGGTTTATCTATTCTTCCTAAGAAATCGGGACATATGGTAATAGCTAGCTTTCCTGGAAAATAACTTGCATTTCTTCTTAATACTTTTAATGCCCATCTTGCAAGTTTAGCAAGATAGAATGCTACGTAAAATCTAAGATTTTTTTTCATCACATTTTAACCTTCTCTCTTCTTAATTTCCTGTCTATTTTACCTTTATTTTTTACATTTAGCAATATGTTTCTAGGAAAATTTTCGTTTTTTTGCTCTTATATAAGAGGAGGCATAATCCTAAAATTTTTACATATATTTTTTCATAGGAGTATTTTGCTATGAACATTTATTGGATTACCAAAAAACAAATTTTATTTTTCTCTACTATCTTCTTTTTTGTTTGTGTGGGAATCAGTATTTGTTTTTTTATTTTTGCTGAGCAAGAAGTTCCTTCTATAAATACTTCTAGTATTTCCTTAGAAGATACGCGGGTCTAAAATAGATGCACTCTACACAAATCCAGAAAAAGTGGCTTACCTTACCTTTGATGACGGCCCCACAAAAGTAGCTACTCCTATCATTTTAGATATTTTAAAAGAAGAAAAAGTTTTTGCTACTTTTTTTGTAATTGGCTCTCGTGTAGAAGAATTTCCAGACATTGTAAAGCGTACCTATGAAGAAGGACATTTTATTGCTAACCATAGCTATTCCCACCAAAATACAAAATTATATCAAAGTAAAACCTCTTTTTTAAACGAAATTCAAAAAACAGACGAAGCCATAGCCAAAGCGTTGGGTTTGCCCTCTTATCAATCTCATCTGTTTCGTTTTCCTAATGGTTCTCATACTTCCGATTATGCAGTAGCCAAGAAAAATGCTAAATTATATTTAAAGGAAATCGGTTATTACTATGTAGATTGGAATGCCCTGAATAATGACTCTATGCAAAAATATTCTTCCTCCGAATTATTACAAAATTTAAAAAATAGTTGTAAAGGCAAACATACTCTTGTCATTTTAATGCATGATACTGTAGATGTTAGTAAATCTTATACTGCTTTGCAAGAATCTATCCGATTTTTAAAGCAAGAAGGATATTCTTTTGCTACTTTTTCCTCCTTTTTTTCAGATAATTCATCCTTTTAAATAGAGGCAAAAGAGAGAGAAAATTTGAATTGATTTTCCCCCTCTTTTTTCTTTAGTTTATTTTTCCTTCTATCTTACATAAAGCCTCTTCTATTCGGCTAATTCTTCTTTCGAATATTTGGTTCACCATGTCTACAATTTCATCATGCTCTTGCATTTTCATTAGTTTTTTCATTGTTACCGTATGATGGTTTTGGAACATACTTACTATAGTAATTTGATTATTTTCTATTTCATTTAATAGTTCATATACTAGTTCGAAACGGTTTGGATTTCCTTGTTCTTCCATCTTATCACTCCTCCCCTATTCCGTATTATGTGTCTTATTGTAACATAGGTAGAAACAATAGTCAATAAAAATACAAATTTTTGTTTGTTTTTTATTTTTTACATAAATTGTTTACAATATATTGTAAAATATTAGGAAATACTATATAATAAATGCATCCTTTTCGTAAAGGAAATCTTTAGGAAAGGAGGTGTTGTTGAGAAATGACCAGTTTTATGCTTATATGGATTCTGCTTCAGAAAATTGAAAAATTGGAAGAAGAATTGAATACATATAAAAACAACACAGATAAAAACTGATGTATCAGTTCAGAGCAGTTCTTCACCTGCTCTGTTTTTGAGACATAAAAAAAGATATGTGTCTTCACTCACATATCTAGTGTTGTTTAGATGACCAGTTTCATTTATTTAAGCTATTCTTAGTATAACATCATTATTTGTTTTTGTCAAATTATTTTTTGAAATTTTTTACAGTTTTATGTACTCTTTTTTATTTTATAATTCCTCCACCTAACACCATATCTCCTATGTAAAAAACTACGGATTGCCCTGGGGTAATAGCTCTTTGCGGTTCTTGAAAAGTTACTAACCAATTTTCTTCCTGTCTTTTTATAGTTGCCTGTGCTTCTTTTGCACGATAACGTATTTTAGCTGTTACATTTACCTCGTCAGAAGAAATTGGTAATAGAAAATTTACATTAGTAGCTAACAAATTGTTTCTATATAAATCTGCTTCTTCCCCTACAATTACTTCATTTGTTTCTGCTTTTAGGTAAATGACATATAATGGTTTTTCATAAGCAATACCCAAGCCTTTTCTTTGTCCCACCGTATAATGCATTAATCCTTTATGTTGTCCTAAAATGTTACCATTTTTTAGTACAATGTTTCCTTGTTTTTCTTTTTGTCCCTCTTTCTTTAAGAAAGAAACATAATCATTATCTGGTATAAAGCAAATTTCTTGACTATCCTTTTTATGTGCAACAGATAAACCATACTCTTCTGCTATCTTTCTTACTTGTTCTTTGTCTTCTAATTCTTCTAATGGAAATAGAACATGTGGTAATATTTCTTTTTGGATGCCATACAAAAAGTAGGTCTGATCTTTCTCCTTGGCTTGTGACTTTTTCATTACATAAGTTTGCATTGATATGCCGTCATACAAAAGAAAAAAGAATAGCTTTTTAAACTATTCTTTTTTTAGTTTTTTATGTTATTTTAGTTAATCTCTCTTTTTAATCTATTTAATGCTTTATTTATATCTAATCTAGTATGTAAAACTGCTAAAATTACAGCAGCTGCTATTATTTTGTTTATTATCAAATATTTTTATTATCTCTCTTCTTCTCTTTTTTCTTTAGTACTATCTTTTTTAACAATCTCTCTTTTTATATATTCATCTAATTTCTTACATAAATTTTGCATTTTTCTATCTTCTACTTTTGTAGTTTTTTTCAATAGTTCATTTTCCATTATTAATCTATTATTATAATCATCTACTAGAAAATCTTGAGTTGCTTTAGAAATCTTTAAATTCTTTATCATTTCTAAAGCGTATAAATATGCTTTTATAAATCCTACCATTCTATTATATTCATCTACATCACCGATTCATTAAACTTGTTTCATTAATTCTATGCATATAATCATATCCCACATATTCTGTGCAAATTATTTTGTTAGCAGATGCTATTACAGCTGGCATAGTCGCAAAATCTTCATAAATGCCTTTTGGAAATTTTATTTTATTATCTATAAATATAGATTTTTTAATACAGTATAACCAAGCTAGTGCATATCTTTTATCCGGCTTTGACCATTCTTGCAAAGCTTCGTATCCTGACATTACTTCATCTATTCTTGAATGATAATTTAATTTTTCTGGTTCTCTAACTGGCCTATAGTGAACAACTTTACACTGATATCTTATTAAATCTATATCATCATTTTGTATATAATTAACTAACCTTTCTAATAAATCTTTTTCAATTATATCATCTCCATCTACAAAAATAATATATTCTCCATTAGCATTATTTATTCCTCTATTTCTAGCTGTTCCTACTCCGCTATTTTGGTATTTAAAATAATTAAAATTATTACACTCCTTGCAATATTCTTTAGCTATATTCATAGAATTATCTGTTGAACCATCATCTATAATGATACATTCATACTCCCCATATGTTTGTTCTTTTATACTGTCTAAAGTTTCTTGCAAAACTCTTTCTTTGTTATATACAGTAACTATTACACTAAACAATATCTTTTTCATCTTTTTTCTCCATTTACTTTTTAGTTAGAAATTAATTCTATTACTTTTATTGCATATAGTATTAATTCTTCTTTTATTTCTTCTTTATTTAAATCTTTTGATATATCATAATGTTCAATATTATATTGTTCGGCAAAGTTATAAAATATATCTTCATATTTATTTGGAATAATATCTCTTTTTATTAAATTAACTTTCATTATTAAAGATAATGTTTTTATAATTGCTTTTTTATCAAGATTAACACTATGTAAAAGCCTTTTCAGCTTATGTTCAGCTTCCAAAATCATCCTACTATCGTTTTCTTGTAACATTTTCAACGTTATTAATGGAATTTTTAAATTTTCTTTATAATAATTTGCTTTTAATATATCTTTATTTAGTAGATACATAGAATACATTGTTTTTCCATCAATTCTTCCTTCTTCAAATTCTTTCTGAGAATAAATAGTAGTTCCTACTTTTATTTTATAGTTATTAATTATTGTTTGAATTTCTTTTACGTATTTATATCTATATTCTTTTAATACTAATACTATATCTATATCACTCCAGCCTTCATGAACCGATTCTCTTCCACAGCTTCCGTCCTATCACAAATAATAATAATTTATCAGCTAATATTTCTAATGTTTTTTGATAAAAATCTAATATTATTAATTTATATTCATTCGGTATTTTATATTCTTCAATCTTCTTTATTACCATTTTTCTATTCCCTTTCAATTTCTTCTTTGTTTATTTCAAGTATAAATTCATCTAATTTTTTATGTAATTCGTCAATATTTCCATCATTATTTATAATATATGAAAATTTTTCTCCATTTTTTTCTTTTACCATATTTCGTAATTCTATTAAACCATTCTTTTCCTTTTCTATATCTTTATTTTTAGTTCTTTGTATGACTTCTTCCATTGTAACTTCTATTCCTTCTTGTTTTAGTTTTTTATACTCTCTTATTACTCTATTTTTTAAACTAGCTTCAATATACAAAATTTTCATTTTTTCATTTAATATTTCACTTAAAATTAATGCACTTTTTGGTTTTCTCAAAGTATCCATTATTATAATAGATTTTCCTTCACTCATTTGCATAGCAACATTTATATATTCTTTCCAGAATTGCTCTGTGTCATCTTCTACTTTGCTATCAGCAACTTTTATTATATCACGCATCTTTAAATGCTTTACATTAGGATATTTCTTTTCCATATATTCTGCTGCCCCACTTTTACCTGATTCAGATGGTCCAGTTATAAAAATAAATTTTCTATTCATTTTATTTGTTCTCCTATTATTGGTTTTATATATTTATAATATTCTTCTATTATACTATCTATTATTTCTCCATTTTTAATCATTTGTTCAAAAAGATTTATGTCAATAATTTTACATTCTTGTAATTCTTTTTCATCAATGACAATATCATCTATTTTGGGCATTTTATTTGTTATATATATATTAACAAAATCATACTTTCTTTTTATACTACCTACCATTTTGTAGTCTTTTATTTTTATTCCTATTTCTTCTAAACATTCTCTTTTACATGCTTGTTTCGCATTTTCTCCAGAAATAACTCCTCCTGTTACTATTGACCATACGTTAGGACATATTTTTTTATTTTTTGATCTTTTTTGTATTAAAATTTTATTATCACATATAGTCCATAAATGTACTGATAAATGATATTCTCCTTTTAACAGTTCTTCTTTTCTTTCTTTTACTATATTTGTTCTTATCATATTATCATCATATATATCTACAAATTCCATATTATCCTCTTTCGTTTTCAAAGTTTTTTTGTTTTAAATTTTTTTCTTTAAATATTTCTTTTCTTATTACATTTACAATTTCATTATTAACATATTCTACACTTCCACTTGCATCAATTACTCTATATATTCCTTTATTTAATTGTTTTTCTATTATTTCATTTAATTTTCTCTGGTATATATCATAATAAGACTGTCCAAAAGATGTTCCTTTTCTACTTTTAGCTATCTTTATTCTAGTATCTATATCAGGATTTGTTAATAGAAATATTTTCATATTTTCGTTATCTTCTATCCCAATTTTTTCTTTTATTTCTTTTATTTTTTCTATAACAAATGTTTCTTCCATACCCCTACATAAAAAATTAGCTAAAATCCTAGATTCAAATGTATCAATTCCTTTATCTATAACAGTAATAAGCTTATTTTGTTTTTTAATTTCTTCATTTCTATATTGTATCCCTTTGTATATTGCTGTACAAAATTCTTCAATTGTACTGTCAAAAAACCACCATTTAAATGCTTGCTCTTCAGATAATTTAGGAAAAACTCCATATTTTGCAATATCAGGTGGAAAGAATGTACTCTTGGCTGAATTTTGCTTTAATAAATCTATTTGAGTTGTTTTTCCACTTCCATCACTTCCATTTATTGATATAATATAATTCATATTATTTTACCTTTCTTCTTCTCTATCTTCTATTACTTTTAAAAGTTCCTCTAACATTTTATTATTTTTAGTATCTTCTAAAATCTTATCTCTTATTTCATTTGGTACTAAATCTATATTAGACATTTCGTTTCTCGATATTAACATAGGTATATACTGTCCTCTATTGCTATATTCTTTACTTGTAAATTCTGGTCCTGTGCCTGTTCCAATCTCACCATCTATAATTTCACATAACATAAAATGATTCAATTCTCCCATATTTACAAATTTATATAATGTTCCTTTTATATTTATTTCAACACCTAATTCTTCTTTTGCTTCTCTTTTCATTGCTTTTTCAAGTGTTTCGTTTTCTTCAACACCTCCTCCTGGCAATACATAATATGTTCGTATCTTTCCTTCTGTTTCCTTTACTCTTTTGATTACAGCTAAATTATTATCTTTTATAATAATTCCTCTTACAGTTCCTTTTCTCATTTTTTTACCTCCCATAATTAAATATTTATATATTTTCAAATTTATTCATAATATTTATTATGCTTTCATAAATATTATACGATAAATTTTTATATAAATAATGTAAAATAAATATACTATAAAAATAATCGTTTTCGTCCATTGTTCTTATATCAAACACACATAATATTCTCATTGTAAAAAAATATATAACTTCTTTTTGAATTTCTATATTTAAATTTTTTAGCATATTTATATACTCTTTTATAAAAATCATTCTAATTTTACTTGTTTTTATGTTGGATTGTATATGTATTTTTTTAGTTTTATTATCTATTTTATATCCTATATTTGGTTTGAATTTTTCTATATTATCATAAACTTTTTCATGTCTATAATATGAATTTGAATGATATTTTGGACAAAAATAAGCATCTGCTATTAATACTGACCAAAATATTGTAGAAAATTCAGCAATTATTGGATTATTCCCTGCAGTTGCAAAATCAAAAAAAATAGGTTTTATTCCAATATTTAATGTGTTAGGATCTCCTTGCGTCAATGAACATTTTAAGTTTTGTTTCTTTTCAAAAAAACTTATTGTTTCTTCTATAATAGACATAGTACTCTTACTTTCTATTCCATTAATATTAATTGTATATTTTAATAATTCTTCATTATTGTACCATCTTTTTAACCTAGTCTCTACTCTATCTTTAAAGAATTTTTCCATTGGATATTTATCTTTTTCTACTATTGTATTAAAATTATCTTTATATACATTTATTATATTACTAATTACTTGTTGTGAATTTTCTTCTATTTTTATATCATTTTCTACAAAAAAATCATTTAATAACCCCTTGTTTTTCCCTATTGTTTTTTCATATTCATAAATAGATATATAATAATTTTTAAATTCAAATATTTCTATTATTTTATTTACTGGAAATGTATCTTTTATTTCTATATAACCAACTATTTCATTAATAAACTCTTGTTCCTTTAAGATTTTAAAAAAATACTTACTCTTTCCTTTTTTTATTACTCCATTAATAGAATTATTTTGAATATTAACATATTGAACTTTATAATTTATCATATCAAATTTTTCTTGAATTGTATTTTTTTTTATTTCTAATTCAATTGGTATTTTTTTTAAATTAATATTTATCCTTTTTATATAATCTTTTATATAACAGTTCATTTATACCTCACACATATTTTATAGTATACTTAAACTATAGTACTTTACAATTTCATACATATTTTACCATACATTTTTATTTCTTGCAACATATTATGTAACTTTTTTTGTTTTTTCTAGTTGTATGTACTCTTCTTTATTTTATAATTCCTCCCCCTAACACCATATCTCCTATGTAAAAAACTACGGATTGCCCTGGGGTAATAGCTCTTTGCGGTTCTTGAAAAGTTACTAACCAATTTTCTTCCTGTCTTTTTATAGTTGCCTGTGCTTCTTTTGCACGATAACGTATTTTAGCTGTTACATTTACCTCGTCAGAAGAAATTGGTAATAGAAAATTTACATTAGTAGCTAACAAATTGTTTCTATATAAATCTGCTTCTTCCCCTACAATTACTTCATTTGTTTCTGCTTTTAGGTAAATGACATATAATGGTTTTTCATAAGCAATACCCAAGCCTTTTCTTTGTCCCACCGTATAATGCATTAATCCTTTATGTTGTCCTAAAATGTTACCATTTTTTAGTACAATGTTTCCTTGTTTTTCTTTTTGTCCCTCTTTCTTTAAGAAAGAAACATAATCATTATCTGGTATAAAGCAAATTTCTTGACTATCCTTTTTATGTGCAACAGATAAACCATACTCTTCTGCTATCTTTCTTACTTGTTCTTTGTCTTCTAATTCTTCTAATGGAAATAGAACATGTGGTAATATTTCTTTTTGGATGCCATACAAAAAGTAGGTCTGATCTTTCTCCTTGGCTTGTGATTTTTTCATCACATAAGTTCCATAAGTTTCCTCATACTCTATTTTAGCATAATGACCTGTGGCAATATACTCACAACCTAATTCCTTTGCTTTCTCATAAAATGCACCAAATTTTAAATATTGATTACACTCTACACATGGGTTGGGCGTTTTAGCACAAGCATAGCACCCAATAAAATTTTCTACTACATGAGTACGAAATTCCTTTGTACAATCTATGGTATAATGTGGTATTTCTAGTTTTTCACAAACTTTTTTGGCATCTTGCAGTGTTTTTTCTCCTTCTTCTTTATTTTGATACAATTGCATCGTTGCCCCTATTACTTCAAAACCTGCTTGTTTCAACAAAACTGCTGCTACAGAACTATCTACTCCGCCACTCATTCCTAATAATACTTTTCCTTTTTTTCTATCTTGTATCATACTTTTCTCCTAACTTTTCCCTTATATAGCAATTGCCAAAAAGGTATTCCCTTATTGGCAATTGTTACTTTTATTTAGTCTTTATTCTCTTCTATTACTTGAATATGCACTTCTTCTAATTGTTCTTTTGTTACTGTACTTGGTGCTCTCATTAATAAATCTCTTGCTTTTTTATTTTTTGGGAAAGCAATAATTTCCCTTAAATTTTCTTCATTTTTTAATAACATAATCATTCTGTCTACACCAGGTGCTGCTCCAGCATGTGGTGGTGTTCCGTATTGGAATGCGTTATATAACGCTCCAAATCTGCTTTCTACCTCTTCTTCTGGATATCCTGCTATTTCAAATGCTTTTACCATTAACTCTGGGTCATGGTTTCTTACTGCTCCTGAAGCCATTTCATAACCATTGCATACCACATCATATTGATAAGCTAAAATCTCTAATGGATTTTGAGAAAGAAGTGCCTCCATACCTCCTTGTGGCATAGAAAATGGATTATGATTAAAATCAATTTTTCCTTCTTCTTCGTTATATTCATACATTGGAAAATCTACAATAAAGCAGAAACGATAGGTGTCTTTTTCTAAAATATCTAATCTCTTTCCTAATTCTATTCTAATTTGACCAGCTATTTTTTGCACTGTTTCTAATTTTTCATCTGCCACAAAAAATATGCTATCTCCTACTTTTACTCCTAACTCTTCTTTTAGTTTGCTTAATGTTTCTTCCTCTATAAATTTTGCAATTCCACCTGTTGGTCCTTCTTCTTCTATTTTTACCCATGCAAGACCTTTTGCACCTACTTCTTCTACGGCAAAAGTGGTCATTTGGTCAAAGAATTTTCTTGTTTGCATTGCTCCTTCTGGTACTACAATGGCTTTTACTCGTTTGCCTTTAAAAGCATTGAATTCTACATTTTTGAAAATTTCTGTTGCATCTTGTATGATTAATGGATTTCTTAAATCTGGCTTATCGATTCCATATAACTCCATTGCCTCTTTATATGGAATGCGTTTGAAAGGTGCTTCGTCTACTTTCCAATTTGTAAATTGTTTAAAAATAGAAGTAAAAATATCTTCTAGTACTGCAAATACATCCTCTTGTGTAGCAAAGCTCATTTCAAAATCTAATTGATAAAACTCTCCTGGTGCTCTGTCTGCTCTAGGGTCCTCATCTCTAAAACAAGGTGCTATTTGAAAATATTTATCAAAACCTGCTACCATTAACAATTGTTTAAATTGCTGTGGTGCTTGTGGAAGTGCATAAAATTCTCCCGGATGTAATCTACTTGGCACCAAAAAGTCTCTTGCTCCTTCTGGTGAAGAGTTTGCTAAAATAGGGGTTTGAATTTCGCTAAATCCTAAGGAATCCATTTTATCTCTTAGTGCTTTTAACACTTTAGAACGGAATAGAATATTCTCATGTAACTTATCATTCCTTAAATCCAAGAAACGATATTCTAATCTCAAATCTTCTTTTACAGATGCAATATCTGCCTTTTCTGAATTTACCTCAAAAGGAAGTACATTTTTACATTTTCCAAGTACTTCTATTTTTTTTGCTTCTATTTCTATCTCTCCTGTAGGAATTTTTGCATTCTTACTAGCACGTTCTAAAACAATTCCTTCCACAGATATGACACATTCTGTGACTAACTCCTTTGCTTTTTCTTGTGCTTCTGGTTGTTTATCAGAAATAACAATTTGCGTAATGCCAAATTGGTCTCTTAAATCTATAAACTGCATAGAACCCAAATTACGAATTCTTTGCACCCAACCAGCAAGTTTTACTGTCTCCCCTACATTTTTTAAATTCAGTTCTCCACAAGTATAATCTCTATAGCTATTTTTCATTTTTCTTTTCCTCCTGCCTATGCTGCCAAAAAGGTTCGTCCTGTTTGGCAGATGTTCACATTTCTTTATGATTATACCTCTAAAACTGCTTTATGTCTAGTGGTTTTGGGGAATTTTTGGTGAGGTTGATTTTATTTTTCAGTAATAATTTTTTACAACCAAAATTTCACTTTTATCCCTTTGTTTTAAATTTCTATCCACCTATGGTTTGTATTTCTCATATCTTTTCACTGTTCAATATATTTTTTCTATAATCCAGCTCAATATGGAAATAATTTGAAGGTTTTTGTGTTAGTATGCTTGTAAATGAAGAATTAGAATATCAAGAACAACATTTGTTATTCATAAAAAATGTTGAAGTACCATTTGATAATAATATGGCAGAAAGAGCTTTAAGAATGATAAAAACGAAAAAGAATGTATCAGGAGGCTTTAGAAGTAAAGATTTAGCAGAAAATACGAAGTCTTTTTTGCAGTGCCAAAAACAAGAAATGAATTTATTTGAAACAGCAAAAGATGCCTTTCGAGGAAAAACTATTGAATTTTTACCAATATAAAAGCACTAGAAATTTTAATAATCTCTAGTGTTTTTATATTTTACCTCTGAATAGTTACATTTCCTTGCTATTTTGCTTTCTAGTGGTAACTTATTTCCATAATTTTAAATTTTTCCAATTTAAGGAACGTCCCTAAAGTTCATAAGCGGTATCTGCACTTGCTCCATCTCCTCCTACTACCTTGATATTAGCTTTTAAGAGAATACAAGGACGCAAGCCAAAAGCACGTGGATATCCATTAGTACTACCATCACTAAACACATTACATAAGTAATGTGTCCCCATGGTACCTGAAGTATCACCATAACGTACACCAAAGCTACAATAAGACGAAGTTGAATTCACATAGCGTGATGCTAGCCAATAATCCTCTCCTGTTATCCACATTCCTAAATTTTGCATTTTTGCTTGATCCGTTACATAATTGTTATCTGCTCTCTTGCAATCTATACTTGTGCTTCCATTATATTCAAACTGCATTGTAAAAGGAGCTGTTGCTTCGGAATTTTTATCTACAAATACCCCATTTTCTATTGTTGGCATACTTCCTACACATCTTGCATCCTCTGCATAAGTTTGATTAATATAGGCTTCCGCTGCACTATTTAAAGCCTCTATTACATTATTATAATTTGTTTTTCCTTCTTCCAAAGTAGTTGCATTGAAATTTACTGTTCCTACATTCTTATCTGATATAATCTGTACTCCATACTGGGAATCTCCTCCATACAACACTCTACATAGAATTTCTCCATTAGTCCCACTGTTATACTTAATATAGGCTCCTTCTTCTATATCTGCTACTGTTTTGACAAATGTTCCATTCCATATTTCCCCTATATTTAATTCATATCCCCCGTATTCTTCTTTGCTTGTTAATGTTAAATCATTCAAATCTTCTGGCAAGTTTTTTTCTGTTGGTACATCATTAAAATATTGACTTAATATATCAACGAAATCTCCTTTGCTTATATTTCCCGTACTTTCTAGTTCTTTCTCTAAGATATCCATTTCTATTTTTTCTTTCATATCTGCTTTCTCTGTTTCCTCTTTTGCATTTTGTGCTTGTATAATAATTCCATTATCTCCTACTATCATGTTGATACTTACTCCTGCTAAAATCATTAACACAATAATCGTTACTGCTAGAGCAATCATTGTAATTCCTTTTTCTCTATTCTTTAGTATATACATGATAAAATCCTCCTTATACTCTTTTCCAAGAAGGATTATATCGTTTCTTTATTTTTCCTTGCTCATTTATTTTGCTTTCTGATGGTAACTTATTTCCATAATTTTAAACTTTTGCAATTTAACGAACATCCCTAAAGTTCACTCCCAACTTAATTTTGGATATCCATCTGTTATATTTTTAAATCCTTCACCTAACAAATCTGCAAGAGTTTTCATTTCATCATCTGTCTTACTTCCTACTGTTTCTGATGTTTCTATATTACTATTTCCAAATGCTTTTGAACAACTTGTATCTAAGTAATAGCAATTTTTTACATCATCTATTCCTATGTACTGAGTTGTTATGGTTCCTATTCCTCCTAATGTAGTATTAGAAGATATCATAGTTACTGTACCTGTATTATAACTATTTTCTAAAGGAGACGTTAAAACTCCTGCAATTCCTCCTGCATATTGACCAGTTGTTGTAACATTCCCTTGATTATATACATTAGTTATAGTGAAAGAAGTACTTAAAGTATCACCCACAATTCCTCCTACTCTCTCACTTCCATTAATGTTTCCTGTATTATAGCAATTTGTTATATAGGCTGCCGAAGCTATTCTTCCTGCAATTCCTGCAACATATCTAAAACCTGTTACTGTGCCAGAATTACTACATTGCTCTACTTTTACTTCTGAAAATACATGAGTGCCACTCACTTGTTGATGACCTACTATTCCTCCTATAAAAGTTCCTGCTGTTTCTGATGTTACTATATTCCCTGTATTTTTACAATTTAAAATATTTCCTCCACTATAGCCTACTATTCCTCCTATCACTCTTGCATAATTTTCATCTGTTGCTATATTTTCAATTTGACCATGGTTTTCACATTCTTGTACTATATAATAACTACTACCAGCAATTCCACCTATATTTCTTTTTTCTCCTGTAACTGTTCCCTCATTATAACACTTTTCGATAATTGAATAATTATAATTTGTACCAACAATTCCTCCTACTGACGCTACATTTTCAAATTCCGTTCCTTGTGCTTGATTGACTATTCCATGATTTTTACAATTTTTCACATAGGAAATATTATTTTCATTTAATCCCTCTGAATCTCCTACAATCCCTCCTATTTGAGCTGTTCCATAAATTTCTCCTGCATTTTCACAATTAGAAATATCTCCACCATAACTATAACCACAAATTCCTCCTACTAATTTATATTCTCCTGTAACATTGGAAGCATTGGTACAATTTTGAATGATTCCTCCTTCTCTATTAAGTCCACAGATTCCTCCCGTTTGGCTTCCTTCACTAGAGTCTTCTCCTGTTCTAGAAATACTTCCACTTTGTGTATGGCAATTTTCTATCATTCCTAGATTAATTCCTACAACTCCTCCTACTCTAGCATACTGAGAAGAAATAGAAACATTGGTCAATATTACATTTTTAATACTTCCTTTATTAGCTGAAAATAAACCTGAATTTAAAGAAGAACCATTAATCGTTAAGGCATCTATTGCTTTATTATTTCCATTGAATATTCCTGTAAAAGGATTTTCTTCTGTTCCTATTGGTGTCCAATTTTGTCCTTCTAAAGAAATATCATCTAACAAGACATAAAGCCCATCTAATGGATAATTTTCGTCTGTACCTATTTTTTGTATATCTGCAGCATTGCTAATTGTTATTAATTGCTGCCCATAACTTTCTAATATTTCATTAAAAGAATTAACATCTTCTTGTGTTATTTCTTTATCTCCCATCATTTCCAAAAAAATATCTGTCTCATCCGCTACCTCACTAGAACTCGTATACTGATTTAACTCTCTTTCTAACGCAATCAAATCTAATTTTTCTTTTAAATTTGCTTGCTCCGTATCCTTAGCAGCCTTTTGTGCTTGCGTAATAATACCATTTTCTCCCACTATCATGCTAATAGAAACTCCAGCTAATATAATTAAAATTATAATAGTAACCACCAACGCTATTAAGGTTATACCTTGTTCTTTATTCTTTTGTTTTTGCATAAAATTTATCCTCCTACTTTTGTTTTCTTATGGCAAAAATTATATACTTCTATTTATTTTTCATTGCTCAAATTTTTCTTTTCTAGTGGTAACTTATTTACATAATTTTCGACTTTTTTCTTACAGTGTCTCATTTAACCCTGACTTGAATGAGACATGTCACACTTATCCCTAACATTTCTGGAACATTCCTCTTGTACATTTCCAAATAATAGTATATAATAGGAACATGTTTAAATTTAGGAGGCATGTTTATGAAAGACACATTAGTGAAAGATTTATATCGTCATACAGATGATTTTATAGGAAAGGAAGTTCAAGTTTCTGGTTGGGTAAGAACGGTTAGAGATTCTAAGTCATTCGGTTTTATAGAATTAAATGATGGCTCTTTTTATACCAATGTGCAAATTGTTTTTGATGATACTCTTGCTAATTTTGCAGATATTTGCAAATTAACTATCAGTTCTTCTATTATTGTAACTGGAACAGTTGTAAAAACAGAAAAAGCAAAACAACCTTTTGAAATAAAGGCAAAAGAAGTGGAAATTTATGATGTAGCAGATAGTGATTATCCGCTTCAAAAGAAACGTCATTCTTTTGAATATTTAAGAACAATTGCTTATTTACGTCCTAGAACTAATACTTTTAATGCAGTATTTCGTGTAAGAAGCATTCTTTCTTTTGCAATTCATAAGTTTTTCCAAGAAAGAGGTTTTGTGTATGTGCATACCCCTCTAATTACCTCTAGCGACTGTGAAGGTGCAGGTGAAATGTTTACCGTATCTACTCTAGATTTTGAAAACATTCCTAAAACAGAGGATGGAAAGGTAGATTATACAAAAGACTTTTTCGGAAAAAATACCCACTTGACAGTAAGTGGTCAATTAGATGTAGAAAACTACGCATTTGCTTTCCGAAATGTATACACTTTTGGACCAACTTTTCGTGCAGAAAATTCTAACACAGTAAAACACGCAGCGGAATTCTGGATGATAGAGCCAGAAATGTGCTTTGCAGACTTAGAAGATGATATGAACCTAGCAGAAGATATGATAAAATATATTATTTCCTATGTATTAGAAAATGCACCAGAAGAAATGCAATTTTTCAACCAATTTATTAGCCCTGGATTATTAGACCGCTTGCAACACGTAGTGCAATCTGATTTTGGTAGAATTACTTATACAGATGCTATTGCTAAATTAGAAAAAGAGAATGATAAATTTGAATATCCTGTACATTGGGGTAGCGATATTCAAACAGAACATGAAAGATATTTAAGTGAAGTTATTTTTGGAAAACCTGTTTTTGTAACAGATTATCCAAAAGAAATTAAGGCATTCTATATGAAACAAAACGATGATGGTAAAACCGTTGCAGCTACCGACCTTTTAGTACCTGGTATTGGTGAATTAATTGGTGGTAGCCAAAGAGAAGAAGACGTAGAAAAATTAAGAAATAGAATGAAAGAATTAGGCTTAGATGAAAAGGATTATTGGTGGTATTTAGACTTGCGCCGTTTTGGAAGTAGCAAACATGCAGGTTTTGGTTTAGGATTTGAAAGAATGATGATGTATTTAACCGGTATGCAAAATATTCGTGATGTTATTCCATTCCCTAGAACACCAAAAAATTGTGAATTTTAATTTTGGACAATAGGAATGTTCCTTAAAGTTCATAATTAGAAAAGAAAATGAATCTAAAGAAAGATAGAAATAAGCGAGGAAGAATATGGATATATTTTCCTCGCTTTTCGTATAAGATGAACTTTAAGAAACGTCCCTATTGTTCAAAGTGCTCTCTTCTCACATACTCATACACAATAATACTAGTTGCTACTGCTGCATTTAAGCTTTCTGCTTTGCCTAGCATTGGTATTTTTATTTTTTCGTCTGCCAATTCTGCTACTTCTTTAGAAACTCCATTTGCCTCATTTCCAATGACTATTATTTTTTTATGGTAATCTGCTTGATAAATATTTTTTTCTGCCTGTAGGGAAGTAACGGATACTTTATAACCTCCTTTTTGGTATTCTTTTAGTTCTTCTACTAAATTTTCTACTTGTTTTATTTGAATACGATAAATCCCTCCCATTGTAGAACGTACTACTTTTGGGTTATAGGGGTCTACAGTATCTTTTGACAATAGTATTTGATGCATGCCTGCACTATCTAAAGTTCTTAAGATAGTTCCCAAGTTTCCTGGATCTTGTATGCCATCTAAAGCAATCAGCATTTCTTCTTTCTTATTTTCTTTTTGCTCTTTTAACACTGGTTTGTATACTACTGCTAATATACCTTGTGGATTGGTCACATCTGTTAATAGATCAAATATCTTTGCTGATACATATATACAATTTTGTTTTGCAATTTCATACAATAAATTTTGTGAAAGTGTTCCATCTTGTACACATTCTTCACAAATAACAATAGTTTGTATTTTCATTTTTTCTTGCAATGCTTCTTTTACTAATTTGATTCCTTCTACAATAAAACAACCTGTTTCATCACGATATTTTTTCTCCTTTAGTTTTTTGATTTGTTTTACCATTTCGTTATCTTTACTGGTAATCACTTGCATCTTAAAACCTAACCTCCTTTTTTACCTTTGTGAGAAATCATTTAAAAAGGTCTGAACATTGTTTATTCACTAATTACTATTAGTTCTTCAAATACTCTTTAATTTCTCGCAATATTTCTTCCTCTGTCTGCTTCCCTTCTATCATTTTTAATGTCACATAATTTTGCGTTCCTGGAGAAAAACGAATTCTATTTCCATAGATTTTCAACAATTTATTTAAATCCATTCCTCTTTCTTTTTCTCTATTTTCTCCCATTTCCTCTGCATTTATTCCTTGTGCCACATCTTTTCTAGCATGAGAAATGTCATAAGTAAATACAATGCCATCTTTCTTTTGTGAAATTTTAACGATATGTGCTTTTTTTGCTAATTCTTTTATTCTAGCTACTTCTAACAAGTTTTCTACTTCTTTTGGCATTGCTCCATAACGGTCAATCATTTCATCTATTACATTTTGAATATCTTCTTCTGTCCTACATAATGCAATATCTTGATACATTTCTATTTTTTGACTACCATTTTCAATATAGCTATCTGGAATATAGCTAGACACAGAAATGTCAATTTGAATATCCTGCTCTTTGCTTGTTTCTTGCAAAGTTCCCTTTCCTTGCATTTCACGAATGACCTCTTCTAACAATTTGCAATACATATCATATCCTACTTGTTCCATATGTCCATGTTGCACTTCTCCGAAGCAGACTTCCAGCTCCTCTAATCTCTAAATCTCGCATGGCAATTTTAAATCCTGAACCAAATTCCGTAAATTCTTTAATGGCTTTTAGTCTTTTATCTGCTACCTCTGATAGCATTTTATCTCTTTTATACATGATATAGCTATACGCCTGTTTTTCTGCTCTTCCCACTCTTCCTCTTATTTGATATAGCTGGGCTAAGCCTAATCTGTCTGCATTTTCTACGATAATGGTATTGGCATTTGGAATATCAATACCAGATTCTAGAATAGTAGTACATATTAACACATTCACATTTCCGTTAATAAAATCCATCATAATATCTTCTAGTTCTTTTCCAGACATTTTGCCATGGGCAAATGCTACTTTTGCTTCTGGTACCAAATGTTCTATGTCATATGCTTTTTTCTCTATATGTTCTACATTATTAAATAAGTAAAATACTTGACCATTTCTTTCTAATTCCTTAGTAATGGCCTCTTTTACAATTTCTTCGTCATACTCCATCACATAGGTTTGTACTGGCTTTCTGTTTTGTGGTGGTTCGTAAATAACAGACATATCTCTTACCCCTACAATAGACATATGAAGCGTACGAGGAATAGGCGTAGCTGTCATAGTAAGTACATCTATATTTTCTTTATATTGTTTGATCTTTTCTTTATCTTTTACTCCAAAACGATGTTCCTCATCGATAATTAATAATCCTAAATCTTTAAAGGCAACGTCTTTACTTAATAATCTGTGTGTTCCAATAACGACATCTACCTCTCCTAGTTTAAGTTTTTGGATTACTTCTTCTTGCTCTTTTTTCGTTCTAAAACGGTTTAGCAATTCTACTCGTATAGCAAAATCCTCCATACGATTTTTAAAGCTTTCATATTGCTGGTTAGCAAGTACAGTTGTAGGTACTAAGTACGCTACTTGCTTTTGATCCATTACTGCTTTAAAAGCTGCTCTAATTGCCACTTCTGTTTTTCCATAGCCTACATCTCCGCAAAGTAATCTATCCATTGGTTTTGGTATTTCCATATCTTTTTTGACTTCTTCTATGCAACGAAGTTGGTCTTCTGTTTCCGCATAAGGGAAGCTGTCTTCAAATTGTTTTTGCCAAGGAGTATCTGGTGAAAAAGCAAATCCTTTTACTTTTTGTCTCTTTGCATATAACTCTATTAATTCTCTGGCTACCGTTTGCAAATTTTTCTTTACTTTTGTTTTCGTATTTTCCCATTCTTTGCTTCCTAATCGATTAATTTTTGGTACATCTTCTCCTCCACCAATATATTTACGTATGCTATCTAAATTATTGGTTGGGACATATAAAATATCGTCATTACGATAACGTATTTTAATATAGTCTTTTACTACTCCATCTGCCTTAATAGTATTTACTCCTATAAATTGCCCTATACCATGATTTCTATGTACTACATAATCTCCTACTTTTAAATCTGCAAAGACTACCTTTTCTCCCTGCTTAAAATGACTACTTACTTTTCTTCTCTTTTTTACTTCTCCTGCAAATAAATCTTCTCCTGTTACAACTACTAAATTACTATCGTCACAGGCAAAACCTGTAGATAACTTTCCTTCCTTAATATAAATTTGTCCACTTTTTAATTCTTTTGGAATAGTCAAAGTATTAGCAATTTCTTTTTCATTTAATAAATTGGCAAATTTTTGAGTTTGTTCTAATCCACCTGCTAAAACAAGTACTTTTCTCTTTTCCTTTATCCAAGTTTGCATATCTTGCAAAAGTAGTTCCATTTCACTTTTATAATAATGAATATCTCTATAGGCTACGCTATATTTAGTACTGCTACTACTTGCAAGTCCTATATCTTGTTTTTCTAAAAAGATAATTTGCCTATTTTGGCTTTCCATTTCTAACAAAATAGGTTTTGTATTTTCAGCCATGTCTAATATAGCCTGTGGTATAATCCTTTGTTTCTCCCACAAAGACTTTGCTAAATTTCTATACTCTATTTGTATACTTTCTTTTCTTTGCTTTAATTTTGTGTTTTCGTCTAAAAATACGATGGTATTTTTAGGAAAATAGTCTAACAAAGTGGCTGTTTTTGTATAAAACTGATTGAAATATTTATCTATTTTACTAATATAATCTCCTGTTTTTATTTGTTCTATATCTTCTTGTATATTGTTTTGAATGGCATTTCTATATTCTGCTAATGTTTTAGGAGTATGATTTTCTTCTATTGCCCAATGCTTATTTTCTTCTATTCTTTTGATTACCTTTTCTATACTATCTTGTAGTAAAAATTCGTGTGCTGCATAAATATCTGCCTTTTCTAGCATTTGATTAGAACGTTGAGATAAAATATCAAATTCCCTGATAGAATCTATTTCATCTCCCCAAAATTCTACTCTAACGCCTTTTTTATCAGAGATGGCTATATCTACAATACCACCTCTTACACTAAACTGTCCTTTTCCCTCTATTAAATCACTTCTCTCATAGCCCATTTCTAATAATGCTTTTTTTACTTCTTGTTGTGAAATGGTATTTCCTACTACAAATCGCAAGTGCCTTTGCTCTAAAATTTCTGGTGCAATCATATCTTGCATCATTGCTTCTATCGTAGTAACTACTATCCAATTCTTTTTTTGCTGCATATGGTGCAGAACTTCTATTCTTTCAAAAGGTAAGTCCTTACTCTCTGCCACATAATCATAGGCTACAATTTCTCTTTTCGGGAAATACTGGATATCCGCTTCTGGTAAGAAAAAAGATAAATCCCCTTTAATACGTTTAGCTTGCAATTCATTATAGGTAATGATTACGACGTTTTCTTTTATTTCCTTAAAAGACGCTCCTATCCACTGCATTTTTCCCACGTCAGATAAGCCCGATACAGATATCGGACTATTTTTTTGTTTAATACTTTGTATATATTCCTGAAATTTTGGGAGATTTTTTAATTCTGATAATAACTGCTCCATTGATTTTCTCCTCTAGTTTTTATTGTATTATATACAATAAATGGATAATTTTCAAGATAATAGAAAAAATAAGTAGCAAAATTGCTACTTACTTCTTCTTAAATACTTCTATTCAATTGGAATATAATTATCTCCATTATCTAGTTCTTTTTGGTCTTTCTTAGGTACTACCAATTTTAAAGTACCATTTTTGAAGCTTGCTTTTACTTCATCCTCTTTTACATTTTCTCCTACATAAAAGCTTCTTGAACATTCTCCACTATATCTTTCTCTATGGATATAATTTTCTTCCTTGTCATCATTTATTTCTTTATTTACTTTTGCAGTTACTGTTAAGTATCCTTTTTCCATTTTTATTTTAATGTCTTCTTTTTCATAACCTGGTAAATCCATTTCGATTACATAGTTATTTCCTTTTTCTTTGATATCTGTTCTCATTAATTTTTCTTCTCTTCTTGAGAAAAATGGATCATGGAACATCTCCTCAAATAAATCTAAATCACTTCTTTTTCTTGGTATCATCATCATAAAAATCACTCCTTCTTTCTTTTTATGTGTTGATAGTTTTCTTTCGCTACTTGCACATGTAAAGATATATCTTTTTCTCTTTACAGTTATTATTATAGCACCATTTTTAGCACTGTCAAGTACAGAGTGCTAATTTTCACATATAATTCACATAATTATCTTTTTCGTGTCACATTTCTTTTTGGCATACTTTTCTATCCCTTGTCATAGTATGTATCATAGTAAGTGAGGTAAATGATGAAAAGTATTTGTAATACATCTTCTAAAATATATGTAAAGCCTAAAATATGCTGTTTTTCTATGAAAAAACTGATTCTACCTATCTGTTTTTGTTTATTTGCAGTTGGCTTAGTAGTGTTTTCTAAAAGTAATTTAGCTGCCTCCAAAGAAGGTCTTACTTTATGGGCAAGTCACGTAGTTCCTTCGTTATTACCTTTTTTTATGGCAACAGAACTACTTAGTCACACAGATCTTATCTACACGTTAGGAAGAATTTTAAATCCGATTATGAGACCTATTTTTCGTGTTCCTGGTCATGGTGCTTATGCACTAATTATGGGCATTATTAGTGGCTACCCTGTTGGTGCTAAAATTGTTACACAATTTAGAGAAAATCATTTGTGTACCAAAGCAGAAGCAGAAAGACTACTTGCTTTCACCAACAACTCTGGTCCTCTATTTATTATTGGTACCGTTGGTATTAGTTTATTTGGTAACCATTTAGTGGGATTATTACTTTTTGTTACACATATTCTTTCTTGCTTTACAGTAGGATTTTTATTTCGCTTTTGGAAAAGAAAAGAAAAAGCCTCTGAAAATAGCTTTTCTACTTCTAACACAGAAATAGTTTCTTTTTCTAATTTAGGAGAAGTACTAAGCCAAAGTATTTTTTCCGCTGTAAAATCGGTAATTATGATAGGTGGTTTTGTTGTTTTATTTAGCGTCATCTTGTCTATCTTATCTGACACACACTTTCTTACTTTAGGAAGTAAACTTTTATCCCCTATTTTAAACTTATTTGGTATTTCTGATGGTCGCTTCTCTACTGCTCTTTTTGCTGGAATGATTGAGCTTACCAATGGCGTAAAACAAATATCTATGATTTCTTGCAGAGCCATTTCTATTAATATCATTTTATCTGCTTTTTTATTAGGATTTGGCGGTATTTCTGTTTTATTACAAGTATATAGCATTACTTCTAAAACAGATATTTCTATTAAGGCTTATTTCATTGGTAAATTATTACAAGGAATTTTTGCAGCCATTTATACTTTCCTTTTTATTATGTGGTTTCCTATTTTTAATTTGAATTTGTAGTATAATTACTTTTCTTTTTCATATATTGTATTAGTGAGGTGTATGTTATGGATAAAAATATAGATTATAATAACTTTTATGGATATAACCCCTATGAAGGATTTGAAAATATGGATAATGGTATATTTAACCCTATTGCTCAATATGAGCAAGCCTATATGTACTACCGCTATCTTACCCAACAATTAGAATATAAAATAAAATGTAAAGAATATGAAAAATTATGTGTTTCTTCTAATAGTAGCAAAGAAAATAGAACAGAAAGAAGATTAGATTAACTTTTTTCTGCTCTATTTCTTTATCCATTAGATGTATTGTTTTACTAAATCTTCTATTACATCTGGTGCATTAGGCATTACCTCTTTAATGACTAAAAAATTAAGTACATTATTTATTTTTTGTTCATCGTCTGTAATATCTCTTACGTTCGTAATTTCTATTTTTTGTTTCTCCTCATTTTCTTTTACTATTTCTAAACCGTATTTTTTATTTTTCAATTTATAATAGTTCACATGTTCTCGGATTTCTTGCCCCTTCTCTTTTAGTTCTTTTTGAATTACAATACTTCCATACAAATTTTTCATTTGTTCTCCCCTTTCCCAAATATTTTTTCCATTGTATCCTTCTTTTTCCGTTTTGACAAGCACTTTTCATCTTGCTTTTTCGACACTATTTGGCATCAGCCTACCATTATTGTGTCACAACCTGTCAAAACTGTATGCTTTTTTATTCTTTTTTGTCGCCTTTTGTCTATAAGTTTTTTTGAATTTTTTATCTTTTTTCAAAAAACAATTGCTTTTTTTTACAATTTATGTTAATATATAAAATGTAGATATTACTTAAAACCTAGAGGAGGTGAATTCTTAACATCTGTTAAGAAAGAAAATGGAACCACAAGTAAAAGAGAAAACAAAATTAAAAGATAGATTTGTTATTTTTTTTCACAATATGAAAGACCTTTTTAAAGAAGAAGATGCAGGAGAAAATGCTATCACTTTAGAAGAAACTTTCCCAGAAGAAGATATGGATACATTAAAAGCATTAGAAACTTGTCAGAAAAAAGTAGCAAGTTATGAAGTGCAACACCAAAAGGCAATAGATGCTATTGAAACAATGTCTAAAACTACCACAAAAGCACCTAAAGCAAGAACAGCTACCCTTTCTGCTGAAAAATTAGAAAAAGCAAAAGAAGTAGCGAAAGCTAATAACAGAAAAGCTTCTAAATCACAACTTATAAAAGATGACGATGAATTATCTCGTTAAGATAAAGATAAATTAAAATAATAAGGTAAAGTATAGAAATTTTTCTAAAATAAGTATGTTACTTGAAAGCACTATTTTAAAGGAATTCTACGAATTTTAGAAAAATTTCCTTTTTATCTTGACAAAACGAGGAATTGTCAGTATAATAATACTTGTCTTATTCAGATATGGCGAAATAGCTCAGTTGGCTAGAGCATCCGGTTCATACCCGGCAGGTCGGTGGTTCGAATCCACTTTTCGCTACCAAAAAAATTGGTCAGATTTACTGAGGCCAATTTTTTTCTTTTTAATTCATATAATCTTTCAATTTTTTACTTCTGCTTGGATGTCTTAGCTTTCTTAGAGCTTTTGCTTCTATTTGTCTAATTCTTTCTCTTGTTACCATAAATTCTTTTCCTACTTCTTCTAAGGTACGTGCCTTTCCATCTTCTAGTCCAAATCTTAGTTTTAATACTTTTGCTTCCCTTGGTGTTAAAGTATTCATTACTTCTTCTAGTTGTTCTTTTAACATGGTATAGGCTGCAGAATCTTGTGGTGCTGGGCTATCATCATCTTGAATAAAGTCTCCTAAGTGGCTATCATCCTCTTCTCCTATTGGTGTTTCTAAAGATACTGGGTCTTGTGCAATTTTTTGTATTTCCATTACCTTTTCTACTGGAATTTCCATTTCTTTTGCAATTTCTTCTGGGGTTGGTTCTCTTCCCATTTGTTGCAGTAAATGTCTAGAAGTACGTATTAATTTGTTTATAGTTTCTACCATATGCACTGGTATTCTTATCGTTCTTGCTTGGTCTGCTATTGCTCTAGTAATAGCTTGTCTAATCCACCAAGTTGCATAAGTACTAAATTTAAATCCTTTTGTATAATCAAATTTTTCTACTGCTTTTATAAGTCCCATGTTCCCTTCTTGGATTAAATCTAAAAATAGCATGCCTCTTCCTACATATTTTTTTGCAATACTAACTACTAATCTTAAGTTAGATTCTACTAATTTTTGCTTTGCTTCTTCGTCCCCTTCTAACACTCTTTTTGCAAGAGATAATTCCTCGTCATAAGTAAGCAATGGGATTTTTCCAATTTCTCTTAAATACATTCTTACAGGGTCATCTATATTTACCCCATCCATATTATTTAAATCCAATTCTTCTACTGGAATATCTTCTACTTCTTGCAAGTCTTCTATATCTGGCTCTTCTAAATCTTCTTGTAAAATATCTACTCCTAAATCTTCAAAAGCATCAAATACTTTATCTATTTGATCTGGATTTGCCTCATCTAATTCTGTAGCAAGTTCTCCATAAGTAATTTTCCCTTTTGTTTTTGCCTTTTCTATAATTTCTTTTACTTTATCTTCTTCTGATTTTTTATTTTCTTCTACTTTTACTTTGCTTTCTTTATTTTCTTCTTTTATTTTGGTGCTTGCCTTTTTAGTTTTTGTTTCTTTTTCTTGATTTTCTATTTCTTTATTTTTGATTACTTCTTTTTTTTCAGTTTCTTTCACTGGATAATCCCTCCTATTTCATTTTTGCTAGGCTTATGATGATATCATTCAATTCTTTTTCCAAACCTTCCGCTTCTTCTCTACTTATATTTTTATCTTCTAACTGTTTAATAATTTCATTTCTTCTTTTTATTGTTTTTTCTTTCGTATAACTATTAATTACATCTTCAATACATTTATCCAATTCTGTAATTTCAAAATCATATGCCATAATCCATGATAAATAATTGATGGTTTCTTCGTCTTCAAAACAGTCCAATAATGTAGTACTAATATTACTATTTCCCTTTTCGATTTCTTCATACAATTTTCTTACAATTTCTTGATTTCTTTTATCTGTAAAATCTTCCGGTGCAATAGTTTGTTTTAGTGGCAGATAACTCTCCCCCGGATAGTTGACAAGTAAATAAATCATTAAACGTTCTCTTTTGCTATCTGCTTGTACCACTTCTTCTTTCTTTTCCGCATGTATTTGTGGTTTAGCACTTTCTAATAGTTTCTTTCCTTGCCCTACTGGTCTTTTTAATTTCTCTATTTCTGCATAAATAGCTTCTTTGGAAATTTGATATTCTCTAGAAATTTTATCTGCATAAACTTCTCTTTCTATTTCATTGTCTATTTGAGAAAGCACTTTTGCAATTTCTTTTAAGAATTTTATTTTATCATTGGTTTGTTCTATATTTAATGTAGCTCGTAGCACTTTTACTTTATATTCTACCAAGGAAATTGCCTTATCTACTTGTTTTTGAAATCTCTCTGGTCCATATTTTACTACAAACTCATCCGGATCCTTAGCACCTTCTATTTGCAAAATACGAATATCACATCCCATACTTTGCAAAATTTCTAATCCTCTCATCGTAGCAGCTTGTCCAGCTCCATCTGCATCATAACCGATAATCACTTGTTCACTATTATTACGAAGTAAATGTCCTTGTGCTTCTGTTAAGGCTGTTCCAAGAGATGCTACTGCATTATGTATTCCTCTTTGATGAAGGGAGATTGCATCCATATATCCTTCTACGATAATAATTCTTTTCATTTTGGCTTCTACTCTTTTAGCAACATTTAATCCAAATAAATGCCTTCCCTTACTATACACAATATTTTCTGGAGAATTGATGTATTTAGGTTTACTATCGTCTAATACTCTTCCTCCAAATGCAATGACACGATTTCTAACATCCTGAATAGGAAACATGAGTCTTTTGCGAAAAGAATCGATATATTTGCCATCTGGCATTTTTTTTACTAAACTGGATGCTAATATTTCTTCTTCTGTATAACCTTTTTGTTTTAATAATTGATACAATTCATTATAGTTTCCTGCATATCCTATTAAAAAGCTTTTTAATGTTTTATTGTCTAACTTTCTTTTCTTTACATATTCTTGTGCTGGTTTCGCTTTTGCAGTATCGTATAAATTTTGATGATAAAATTCAGCTGCAATTTGGTTTATTTCATATACTTTTTTCTTTAATTCTAATGTTTTATTGTCTATATCATTCTCCAATGTAGGTAATTGTACTCCTGCTTTTTCTGCTAACATCTCTACGGTTTCGCGAAAATTAATATTCTCTATTTTACTAACAAAATGAAATACATTACCACCTACTCCACAGCCAAAACAGTGAAAAATTTGCTTATCTGGTGAGACAGAAAAAGAAGGTGATTTTTCTTTGTGGAATGGACAAAGACCAAAAAAGTTTCTACCACTTCTTTTTAAAACAACATATTGTGATATCACATCTACAATATCATTTTTACTTCTCACTTCATCAATAATTTCTTCACTATATCGTACCATTCTGGACTACCTTTCTTTATCATAATTATATTATTCGACATAATGGATGTAAATCCTTCTTTTATATTATGTAAAATTCCGTTTTTTTCTTATCCTTTTTGTCAAATTTTATTTTTCCTTGCATAAAAAATTGAGTTTGCTTCTTTCTTTTTTAGACGCGAAAAAATGACGATATATTTCGTCATTTTCTTACGTGCTTATTTTATGTAGTTTTCTTATTTTATACTTGTGTTCCAGTTCCATCAAAAGGAATAAATTTTTTTACAACATCTTTTCCTATTTCACTAGGATTTACGTGAACATCATCATGTACTTTGTATTCTTCAAAAGACATTTCAATTTTATTATCTACCATTTTTTCTACATCTTCCTGAGATGCATGCTCTGCTAAAACAAGTTCACTTACCAAGATTTGTTTTGCATTATTAAGCATTTTCTTCTCTCCTGTAGACAAACCTTTTTCTTTTTGTTTAAAAGCTAGATTTCTTACTACATCTGCTACTTCATAGATATCTCCGCTTTTCATTTTCTCCATGTTGTCTCTATATCTCTTATTCCAATTATTAGACATTTCTGTTTCATTTTCTTCTAATATAGCTAATACTTTTCCTGCGTTTTCTTTATCTATTACATTTCTTACGCCAATTTCTTCTGCTCTTGCAGTTGGCACCATTACTTTTACCTCTCCTGGCATTTTTATAATATAATATGCCTGCTTTTCTCCTAAAATATCTTTCTCCTCTATTGCATCAATTGTTCCTGCTCCATGCATCGGATATACGATTTTATCACCTACATTAAACATCTATTTTGACACTCCCTTCTAGCTTTTTTACTTTTCGGTAAAGAAGAAAATTTTTCGTTCTCTTTTTTAACCACCATTTATATTATACTATAATTTTTGGCAAAAGTCAAAAGATTTACCAATAATTTTTTTGTTTTTTCACTCAGCTCTTGCCCAAATAACTAACCTCTGACTTACATTCTCTGTACAAGTAGATAAGGAAATTTCTCTTTTTCCCCCAGTATCTCTTACGGCATAACTAAAATCTTGGTCTGATGTAATATAGGTGTTATAAATAGTGTATTCCACTCTATTTCCTGTGGTATCCGTAATATAAATTTTATCTCCCGATACTAATTTTTTATTATTAGAAAAAAAGCTGCCATCTCTATAATTATGCCCTACTATAACCGTATTTCCTACTTGATTTAGACCTGGTCCATAAAGAACAGCTACAGCTGCTACAATAGAGCTTGGCGTTACAGTATCTACTACAGGGCACTTAATATTGGTTTTTGGAATTTGAATGGTTCCTATCATATTATAACCTTTATAGGTATATATTTTCTTATTATTGGTCGAAGAGGTGTTTTGTATTGTATTTTCTGTAGTTGGTGTTTCTTGTTGTATATTTTCTACTGCTTGTGTATTAGTATCTTCCTCCTCTTGTATTACTTGTTGTTCAAAGTCATCTACTGCTGTTTCTGCATCTTTCTTTCCAAAATATTTACTTAAATAATCATAAGCTAAATATCCCAACAATGCTATTACAATAACAACAATAATGACTAATAAAACCGTTAAAAATTTGTCAAATCTATGTTTCATTAAGCTGCTTCCTCTCTTTCTAATCTGCTGTTGCCCATATAACTAATCTACTATTGGTATCATCTGTACAGGTTGTTAATGAGATTTCTCTTCTTCCTCCAGTATCTCTATCGATATAAGAAGAATCTTCTGGTGAAGTGATATAGGTGTTATAAATAGTGTACTCCACTCTATTTCCCGTTGCATCTGTAATATATATTTTATCCCCTTCTACTAGTTTTTTATTATCTGAAAAGAAGGTTCCGTTTCTATAATTATGTCCTACTAAAACCGTATTTCCTACTTGATTTAGGCCTGGTCCACTATCGTTATAAACAGCAATGGCAACTTTTATAGAATCTCTACTTGCTTCTTTTAAAATAGGTGATTTTAAATCTGTAGCTGGAATTTCTATAGTTCCTACCATTGGAAAACCTTCATATTCCATTTCATTATCATTCGTAGTATTCCCACCAGACACCACCATATCATTTACTCCAATAATTGGTGCTGTTAATTCTGTATTTTGTTCATTCGTCATTACATTTTCTTTTTGAGCATTGAGCATGGTTTGAAAATCATCGAAAGCATCTTCCGCACCTGTTTGGACGGTATTACTTTGTATTAATTGCACACCTAAAAAGATAAGTACTGCTACAATAACAACAATACCTGCAATTAAAAGACCTGTTAATAATTTTCCATATTTATTCTCAAACATACCTTTTTCTCCTTTTTTTTATTTCTATTCCTATTATACCACAAATTGCCTTTCTTATCAATTGCTTTTTTAGCTTTCTTGTATAAAAATATGAAAGAAATGTGATAATGTCTTAAGTAATGAAATGAGAAAATGTCCCAA
>CAMMAC010000001.1 GCA_946493085.1 uncultured Clostridiaceae bacterium | reverse complement strand
TTTGGTGTAAATCTTAATTCTTCTACACAATCAGTAGTATCTAATTTACTTTCTAGTTCACTAATTGCTTTTTCGACTATTTTCTTTTCATCGTTATATTCTTTTAATTCAAAAACTCCATTGATATATGCTTTTTTAATTCTTTCAAGTTTGCTTTTCTGCTCGTTTATTTCTTTCTCTAATTGTTCTTTAGGCTCATCAAACTTCTGCTTTATCATAGGTAAGAAGAATTGATTTACAACAGAGTCATATTCTGTTAATTCATCTATAAATTGACTAAAATAATCATTTATAACTTTTTCCTTAAATTCAATTTTACAGTCATTACAATAGTAGTAAAAGTAGGTATTTCCATTTTTCTTCGTAGTAGCTTTACCACCTAATATTCGATTGCATTTAGGACATTTTAATTTTTGTAAATATAAATATGTCAATGTTCTTTTATAACTTCTTGAATTTTTCTTTTTTTGTACTTGGCAATCTTCCCACATCTCTTTAGAAACAATAGGCTCTACTACATTTTCATAATAAGTAGGGTGTTTTGTTCTTTTTCCGTGAACAAAATCTCCTTTGTATATCTCATTTTCAAGAATATTAACAATAGTGGAATCTCTCCAATTTCCTTTTCCTAATACTTTTTCATTATTAAATAAATTACTTATTTTTTGATAAGAATAACCGTTGTAATATAAATCAAATATTCTAACTACAACATCTTTGGTAGAATAATCAATTACTAATTTCTTATCTTCGTGTTTATAGCCTAATGGAGCAATATGAGGAATATGTCCTGACTTTATTGCACCTGCTAAACCTATCTTTGTTCTTTCACTTGTTCTCTCAATTTCATTTTGACTTACACTCATTAAAAGTCTTGAAATCATTTTACCATTTGCACTTGTTGTGTTTATTTCATCATTAACACAGTCTAAATAAGCATTATTTTCATCTAAAAAGGTCATTAAATTTTCCCAGTCATAAATACTTCTTGTTATTCTATCTAGCTTTAGAGCAACAATAGTATTTATCTTTTTAGCTTTAATATCATTTTTCATTCTTTCAAATTCTGGTCTATGATTACCAGTTTTAGCACTTATTCCAGCGTCTTCGTAATAATCTATTATCTCATAACCTTTAAATTTACAAAAAGACTCTAATCGTTCTTTTTGCTCTGGAAGACTAAATCCCTCGCGAGCTTGGTCTTCGGTTGACACTCTCATATATAACCCACATTTTTTCTTTTCTTCGTTCAATTTTAAACCTCCAATCTAACAAAAAAGAGACATCAAAGTACATACGAGCACCATTGACATCTCTTAAATTCATTTATTGCAAAATAAAATACAATATAGTTGTAATATAATATAAATTTTTCAAAGTACACGTAATTGTATAGTTCTTGGCGAACAACTATACATAATCAATTACCTATATTATATCACCATTTAAGAAAATGTCAATTATTTACAATTATATATTTTTCAAATATTCTTCTAACTCTGATAACTTAATCTTTTTTGTTAAATTTGAAATATATACATCATTAGAGTAATTAAACACTAAAAAGGTAATATTTTTAATAATCACTCTATGTGGCTCAATATATGTAAGATTAGTTTTTTCTAATTTTCTAATACTACCATTGATAAAAGTAGGATTAACTTTAGAAAACTCACATATAAATTCAATTCGTTGTTTTAGACATTCCTCAAATTGTAATTCTTGTTTAATTATCTTCATTTTTTTACACCATCCTTTCGTTTGGATGATTTTTATATTGTTTATAGACAACAAAAAAATCAACCAGATTTTTTTTCTGATTGATTTTGTATCAACTCTGTTCTATTAGTTCGAACAGACATATTATTGGTGCAGATGGCCGGAATCGAACCGGCACGGTTTATTCAACCGCAGGATTTTAAGTCCTGTGCGTCTGCCAGTTCCGCCACATCTGCATCTATAACTGGCATTTGTCTTGCGACAGTTATTATTATAATACCAAAAAATATCATTTGTCAATATTTTCAGCAAAAAAAGAATGAAAAATTTCATTCTTTTTTATAACATGCCATTTATTCCATCTATTCTTCCTATATGATATATCTTCAAAACCGTCTTTTTTGCAATCTTTAAAATCCATCTTTCATACCAGGAAAGCTGAACTTCTATCTTTTGTAAAATTTCTTCATTCATAATATTATATACTCCTTTAGTGACTATACAATATTTCCCCTTGCTTTACACTATATTCTACTATTTTTATTTTTTCAACACTATTCGACAATATCTTTTATCTTTTTTTCGACAAATTAGTAAAATATTGGAAATATTAAGATAAGGACCACCATAAAAACCAAAGCCCCAATGCTATTCCTACTAGAACAGAACATATAGCTTCTATAAAACCTCTATTATATTCTTCTTCGTTTTCATTTCTCTTTTTCTTTCTTCTCTTATTTCTCATTTTTTATCCTCTTTTGTTATTATTTTGTGAACATTTTATTTTTATATAATATTTTTGTCAATATTTTTTTCTAAAAATGTTTTACTTTTGTGAACACGTATGTTATACTTCTTATGAAGATTTAGTCTTTTACCTATCCTATAGAAATTTATAGAAATGGAAGTGAAAAAATGCTAACTGCATTAGAATTAGGAAATTATTTACAATCTATTAGAAAAGCACAACATTTAAGTTTAAGAAAAGTAAATGAATTATCTGGAATTTCTTATAGTTATTTAAATATGATAGAACATGGTACTAGAAAAGTAACACCGGAATTATTACAAAAATTAGCTAGGTTGTACCAAATGGATTATTTAGAACTTTACCAAAAAGCCGGCTACCTAGAAGAAAAGCCCCATAAAAATGGAATTCCATATTATGCAGGCATGCAAGATTATATGCAACATTCTACACCTATGGAGATTCTTCCCTTAGAAGATTTTTCTCTTTTCAAGTCTTACTTTGCTATTTCTATGATGGATGATAGCATGCTCCCTTCTATTTGGAAAGAGGACATTATTATTTTAGAAGAAAACACTGATTTTGTATCGGGAGACATTCTTCTTTTATACATTTCACCACAAAATTATCTTATTCGAAAAGTGAAAAAAACGGAAAACGGAATTATGCTGCAAGCTTTCTCTGAACAATATGAACCAACTTTTTATACAAACGAGGATTTCTCTAGTCAAAAGGTGAAAGTTTTAGGTATTGTAAGGCAATTAAGAAGAAAATTTTAGTTATGAATATGGCTGCCTCTCTAGGTAATTTTTAATAAAGAAATAGGGAATCTTCTTTTTCTTACCAGATAATTCCCTATTTTCTCATTCATACAAACTTTCTTCCATAAAATCATATTTTCTTTCATAATCTTTTGTATCTTCATATGCCTTATATACTTCTGAGCGATTTTTTCTTAAAAAATTGATAATGGCATATACATCAATCCAAATTTGATTGGTTCCTTCTTTTTGTACCTCATCAAATATTAATTGCAACCCAAAATGTAAATGTGGAACATTGATGTTATTTACATTTTCTTTACTGCTATAACCTGTCATTCCTAAATATCCAATTACATCTCCTGCTTTTACTGTTTTCCCCACTTCTATATCTTTAGCAAATGGATGGTCTTTTCTTAAATGAGCATAATAGTAATATCTCTTTTTATCAAAACTACGAATGCCTATTCTCCAACCTCCATACTGATTCCATCCGTGCTGCTTCTATTACTCCAGACTCTACTGCTATGATAGGGGTTCCTATTGCTCCCATTAAATCATTTCCCAAATGTGTTCTTTTGTATCCATAAGACCTTGCTGCCCCAAAATCATCATAATGGCTAAATCCATAATTTTTGGCAATAGGAAGAAAGGCCTTTATTCCATATTTTTTTTGAAATTCTTTGCTTCCATCTTCTTTTTGTACTTCTACTTCATATTC
Organism: uncultured Clostridiaceae bacterium; assembly: GCA_946493085.1. GTDB lineage: Bacteria > Bacillota > Clostridia > TANB77 > CAG-508 > UMGS1663. Next base: position 80,253 of record CAMMAC010000001.1, on the reverse strand, counting down.
TCCAATAAATTCTTTCAGAATAGCAGTATAAGCTTCTAGATAATAGGGATATAATTTCATATTCTGTGTAATGGTTTCCATACATTCTCCTTTTTGTAGTTTTTCTATCAATCCATCCAAATCTTTCTGCTTAAAGTTCTTAAAATTTCCACCATATTTTGCCGCTAAATAAGCAATTAGTTCTATCCAATTTATTTCTACTTCTCCCTCTTTTGTATGAGAGGCAATATCTATTTGTGCTGTTTTTTCTAAAACCTCCTCTGTTACTTGAAAATCTACCCATTTAATATAATCTTTCTCCTCCGTTTCTTCTGTTGCCATGGAAGAAAATAGGAAGAAAGAAGTTATTCCTAATATAGCAAAAACAATTAAAATACTAATAGAAATGATTTGTTTCTTTTTCCATATCACTTGCATGCAATACACCTCATAAAAAAATATATGTGAGTTTTATCAAAAAATAACTAAACAACAGCAAGAAAATTTCAATTTTTAACACTTATTTTAAAATTTTACGCTATATATTCACACAAGAAAAAAGAGTAGAAACTTTCTTTCTACTCTACCATATGAATTCATATATTTATATAAATCTCACAAATTATTTTTTATTTACTAAATCTTTTAAAGCTTTTCCTGCTTTGAATACTGGTGCTTTAGAAGCTGGTATTTTAATTTCTTCTTTAGTTTGTGGATTTCTTCCTTTTCTAGCTGCTCTCTTTCTTACTTCGAAAGAACCAAATCCAACAAGTTGTACTTTGTCTCCTTTTGTTAAAGTTTCTGTTACAACATCAACGAAAGCATTTACTGAAGCTTCAGCGTCTTTTTTTGTTGCACCTGTTTTAGCTGCGATAGCTGCGATTAACTCAGATTTGTTCATTTAAATTACCTCCTACTTAAGTTTCATATGTAGACACGTTTTCCTATCTACTATTAACATTATTCGCCAATCTTTTTCAAAATCCTTCTTTTTTTTGCGTTTTTTTCTTGCAAACCTTTCTGCCAGTAGGTTTTCCAAAAGTATCATCTTTAAAACCTACTATTTTAGTGGCTTACAGACTATTTATATAAGCCAATTTTCTCTAAGATTTTATTTAATTTATAGCCATATGGTATCATCTTTATTTCTTCTTTGTCTAATATTTTAAGCACAAAAACAGAAAGAACATATACGATAACGGCAACGATAATTGCTATTATTGTAGCCATTTTTCCTGCATTTATACCTCCTAATAATAAATAAACACCATAAGAACAAATTGCCATCATTCCACTTGCCAAAAGTGGCTTTACAATAAATTTAGAAAAACTTAATCCCAATTTCATATTTTTTCTTAATACGGTAAATCCAATGAAAAATGCAACTGCATGACAAACCACTGTTGCAAAAGCTGCTCCTGCTGCTCCTATCGATGGAATAGGTACTAAAACTAGATTCAAAATTAGTTTTAAAATGACACCTATGGAAAGTGCAGTAGCTGGCACTAATATTTTTCCCAATCCTTGGAGTGCACCATTTACAGTTTGTTCTAACACTGTAAAGATAATAGCAAGTGAACTTACTTGTAAAATAAAGGCTCCTTCTGGTGCATTTGGAAATAATAAATTTAAAATTGGCTGTGCAAATATAATCATTCCTATCATACATGGCAAACCTATTAGCATAGTAACTAATAGAGAAAAGGACACTCTTTTTCTTCCTGTTTCCATATCTCCTGTTGTTTTTGCAGTAGTAATCGCTGGTACCAATGCCGTAGCAAAGGCAATATTAAAAGATAAGGGAAGAGAAGTTAATGTATCTACTTTTCCACTCAAAATTCCATATTGAGCCTTGGCTTCTGCTTCTGTTAAAAAGCTTTTAAGCCCTCTTACTACTGTTGTAGAATCTATATTTCTATTAATAGATGTTAAGATAGAACTTAGTGACATAGGAATGGATACCGATAATATTTTTTTCACAGTTCCAGCTATACTTTTCGTTCTAAAATGGCGAGAAGTGACAATTTCTTTTGCTAAATCTTCTCTACGCACTTTATAATAGAAAAATAGATAAATAAAACTAGTAATGGTAGCAAATGTTGTTGCTAGATTAGCACCTGCTGCCATTAATGTAGTATTTACTCCAGAGCTTACCGCTACAATTTCTACAATTAATATAGTAAAAAGTGTTTTGAATAATTGTTCAATGGTTTGTGAATTTGCCATTGCTTTCATATTTCCTCTACCATTGAAAAATCCTCTAAACACACAAACAATAGCCACAAAGAAAATAGCTGGTGATAATGCTACTAAAGTTAACTCCGCCTCTGGAATAGCAAGCCAAACATTTGCAATATAATGTGCTCCAAAGAATAAAAGCATAGTTCCAATTAATCCAATTACTGCAAAAGTTGCCAGTGCTATTTTAAAAATGCGGTGAGCTCCCCTATAATCTCCTTTTGCAATTTGGGCAGAAACTAATCTAGACACTGCATTTGGTACACCTGTTGAGGAAATGGTAAGTAAAAGTGCATAAATAGAAAAACCTGCACTATAAATTGCATTTCCTTCGTCTCCAAATCCTTCTTTGTTTGTTAAATACCATTTATATACCAAGCCTAGGAGTTTAATCAGCACTTGTGAAAACATAAGAGCCATAACTCCTTGCATAAAACTTTCCCCTTTTAGTTTTCTGCTCTCTTTCTTTTCCCTGCTCACTCTTCTTTCCTTCCTTTTTCTATTTTTATTTTCACTATTATATGATTATAGTAATAAATAGAAAAATATTCAAGAGTTTTATTCTTTTTTTCATGAAAGTACTTGTGTTTTTGCCCATTTTGTAGGATAATAGATATGTAGAATTTTAATAAATTGAAAATAGAAAGTGGTGGAATGTTTGAAATACTTAGATAAATTCTTGAAGTTTTTAAAAACAGATAGAAATACATTTTTTACTTATATATTAACCCTCTTATCTATTTATTTTGTTGTAGATAGATTGGTAGAAATATTATTTTTGATTTTTACAGGAGTATCTGTTTCGTATTGGGGACCATTCATGTATACATTTGCACTGGCTTGTCCTGTATTTGCTTTTTTATTTTGTTATGGTTCCAAATTTGTTACTTCTAATAAAAAGAAAGAAATGTTTTTCGACTTATATGTTATTGCACTGTATATTATAGGCATTTCTATGGTAGTACAATGGGTAAATGCATTAATCTGGTTTGGTTTGCTTTCTCTTCCTAACTACAGTGTTCTTGCTACACAGTTCCCAGAGTTATTCAAACCTGCTCTAACAGCCATATCTTTATTTATCCCTCTTTCTACAGCACCTATTATCTTTAGCTTCTTATATAAAGGTGTTAACGATACGAGGTTATGGCAAGAATCTATATGGGATTATGGTGGAATAAAATTAAGCAAGGTAACTACAGGAACTGGTCCATATGCTTGTGAAATGTTTATTTGTATGGATAAAGAGACAGGAAGAAAAGCCATTATTCCTGAAGAAAGTCGTTTTAATCAATTTTTAGTAGTTGGTCCTTCTGGTTCTGGAAAAACATCTCTTGTTTTTGAACCAATGATGGCAAGAGATATTGATAAAAAGTTTTTCTTTAAAAATATTGCAAAAGAAATGGGATTTACTGCTTTAAAAACTGGTATTGCTACTTTAAACTGTCCTTATCATAATGATTATATTAACGAAAACTTTAGCTTAACAATGCTAACACCAAATAGTAGTAAACTTTCCTTATATAAGGCTTTTATGAAAAAGATGATTATAGGTGAAGTAGATGGAAAATTTGTATATAAAGATTTAGGTCTTACTTCTATTTCTCCTGATTATGAATCTATCTCTCATATTATAGAAGTAGCCAAATGCTATCATATGCCTTATAACTTAGTAGACCCTAATAATGCAGACTCAAAAGGTTTAAATCCTTTTGTATATAGAAATGCTTCTCAAACAGCTGATGTGATTAACTATGTTATTAGAAGTATGTATCAATCTACTGCAGATAATATTCAAAAGGTAACAGTAGAAAATAATACCTTCCAGGCAGTAGAAAATGTATGTATTTTATTAAGAGCAGCTTTTCCTCTATTCCATGGAGGAGATAAAGATTATCTTCCTACATTAGAAGATATCCTTGCTATCTTTACAAATTTTGATTTAGCGCAAAAATACTGTGAAAAGTTAGAAGAAGATGAAGAATTAGCAACAGAATATGCAAGCACGATTCAATATTTTAAAAGATATTTTTATCCAAATGCTCCTAGAAGAATAGAAACAGAAAAAGATGTACAATATGCTATTTCTGTTATGGACGAATTGTTGAAATACCCTGGTGTACGAAATATTCTTTGTAACAGAACAGAAAATATTAATTATGACGATGCCTTAGCCAATGGAGAAATTACTTTAGTTTGCACTAGAAGAGGAGATTTAGGTTCTTCTGTACATAAATCTTTTGGATTATTCTTTATTCTTTTAATGCAAAATGCTGTACTTAGAAGACCTGGTAATGAAAATACAAGAATTCCTCATTTCTTATATATTGATGAATTCCCTGAATTTTTATCACCAGCTACAGAGGCAATATTTACTTTATATCGTAAATATAAAGTAGGTACTACCATTTCTTCACAAACACTTGCTCAATTGGGTGAGGCAGATGCAAAATACAGACAAACCATTGTATCGAACTGTATTAATAAATTAGTATTTGGTAACAATTCTATTGAAGAAAATGAATGGTGGTCTAAAGAGTTTGGTAATATCCGTCATTGGAAATTTAGTAATACCTATGATACCGAAAAAGGTAAGTATGATCCTAAATATGGTGGTATAGAATGGGCATGGAAAGCTAAATTTGCAGCAGATAAAGTACGTTCTTTAGGATTTAAATCCTGTTTATTTAAGTGGAAATCTAATAAAGGAACTATTGATTTATGTGATGGTAAGTTAGATTTTATGGATGCAAAATATAAAGAACCAAAAACAGAGAAGAATTTCAATTTTGAGAAATTTACAACAGGTATTGCAGAAGATCCATATGCCAATAAAAAGAAAACAAAATATTCTTCTGATGATTTTGCTTTTGATGATAATCCTATTCAAACAGACACTTCTGATGCTAATTTCTTATTTAACAATGAAGATGCTATTTCGTTTGAATTTAAGAGAAAAAAATAGTAAGGTTTTTATATCCTTACTATTTTTTTATTTAAATTCCCAATAATTTTACTTCTACTTCTTGCATTTTATATTTTTTGGTTGCCTCATCTAGTTTAAATTCTACTAATGTTTTGTCCAGTGTTTCTTCATTTTGTCTTAGATCTGTAGTAAAGTATAATTTAATTTGTGGAATTTCTACTTGGTTCATCACTATTGTTTTAAATGTTTCTGCCATATGTTTTTCATCTTCACAAACGATGATTAATTGTGGCATAGACATAAATCCAGAATCTCCTACTTGGAAATTTCCATAGAAGTCTTGATATAATTTCATTTTATCTACTAATTTCTTTTCCCAGTCTTCTTCTCTTCTAATTACCTCAAATAGAAATTGAATTGCTTTCTTATTTTTTGTAAGTTTTACGCTTCCACCTGTTGCTTTAAATACTTTTCCAGCCATTTTCGCATTTAGTGTTGGCTTTGGAACGTAAGAATCAAATGCTTTTACTTTTCTCAAATAAGCAATTAATACTTGATTTCCTGCTAATCTCTTTTTTATCATAGGTACTGGTTTTGTGTTATCTGTTGGCTGCCATTTACATTCTATTCCTCTGGAATTTAGTAAATATTTTCCCATTTTTTCTAAACAATAAATTCTATAAATTCCTTTTCCATCTTCAGAATTGAAATAATATCTTGTTAATATTTTAGATTTTACTAATTGCTCCAATTTGTTATTTAATTTATCTTGTGACTTTATTTCTATTCCCTTCCATTGTAACAACTGAAAAATCTGTCTGGATGTAATGAATTCAAATTCATTTACCAATTCTAATATTCTAAAATGAATATCTCCTATATGTCCCATGTTAATTTTATGAATAATTTGATTCATGGAAACATATCCATCTTTTCCATCAAATGTTTTGATTTCTCCCTCGCGAATCGCAAATGGAGATACTAACGCTTTAATTTCGTTATCTTCTACCATAGTTCATTCCTCCCCATATGATACCTTTTTACTTTAAATTTTTATTTTCTTTTGCAATTATAGAATTATCAGTTTGATTTTTTTCTTTTCTGGGATAATTTTTTTAATAAAGACATTTATCTTTTGTCCATAGGCAATTCCTTCTTTGTATTCTGCCATTCCTACTAAATTCGGTTTTAATTCTACAAAGATTCCATTTTTTGCTTTTTCTACTTCTCTTGCTATTCCAATAACAACAGAACCTTCTTCAAATTCTTTGGCATTTTCTTCCCAGCTACCTAATAGTTCTTTATAGGATAAAAGTACTCTATCTTGCCCTCTATCTATGTATTTTACCACAACTTGTAGTTTTTGTCCAATTTTTAGCCTTTCTAATGGAGATTTGATTCTTGCTACAGAAATATCTTCTATATGTAACAGTCCTACTATGCCTCCTCCAATCTCTATAAACGCTCCATAAGGTTGCACGCTCTTTACAATTCCATGTACAATATCTCCTTCTTTTAACTCATTTTTTACCCAATCCATTGCTTCCTCTCCTACTGCTTTTCTGGATAAAATAAATTTATTGTCATAATTGCCTATTCCTTTTACTTTGAATTGTACATAATGATTAACTTTACTAATACAAATATTCGGCTTTGGGAAACCAGTTTCGTCTATATTTACCGCTTCTACTTCTTCTCTAGGAATCATTCCCACTAGCTGATTTCCAAAATCCACATAGAGATTATAGGCTGCATCACATTTTTTTACAAGTCCCTGCATCGTTGTACCTGTTTGCATTGCCTTGTACAAATATTCTTTCGACACTGGTCTAAAATTTTCCTCCCAACCTTCTGGGATAAATTTTTGTGTTTCCAACTTTCAATCTCCTTTTTCTTTCGTTTTTTATTTTATACTATTTTCTTATTTTCTCTACTTCTTCCCTGCTTAAATAACGCCATTTTCCTAAAGGTAAATCTTTTACACCTATTCCTGCAATTTTACTTCTATGTAGTGCTAGTACTTTTTTTCCAATTGCCTCACACATTTTTCTTACTTGTCTATTTTTTCCTTCATGTATGGTAATTTCTATCCTAGAGATATTTTTTTCTGTATCAGTTTTTAATATTTTTACCAAAGCTGGTCTTGTTACATAATTCTCTATTTCTACACCTTTTTCTAGTTTTTCTTTTTCTTCTTGTGTGATAATTCCTTTTACTGTAACTGTATAAGTTTTGGTAATTTCATGTTTAGGGTGTGTTACTTCGTAAATAAAATCTCCGTCATTACTTAAAATTAATGCTCCCGATGTATACATATCTAATCTTCCTACTGGAAGTACCTTACATCTGCAATCTTTTACTAAGTCTATAACTGTATCTCGTTTAAATTGATCTTGTACTGTAGTAACATATCCTATTGGTTTATTGAGCAAAATATATACTTTTTGCTCTTGCTTTTGGATGACTTTTCCTTCATATGTAACAATATCTTTTGTTCCATCCACTTTTGTTCCCAACTCTGTGACTAATTTACCGTTTACAGTTACCTTTCCCTGCAAAATAGCCTCTTCTGCTTTTCTTCTAGAAAGAATTCCTTGATTTGCTATCCATTTTTGCAATCGTTCTTCCAAATCTTTTATCCTTCCTTTCTCCTTAAGAAACATTTCCCTTTTAAGAAATTTGAATAAGAATTTTAGCCTTCTATTTTATTTTTTTCTAACTGTTCTAATATTTCTTTCAAATAGTCTGGCAATGGTGCCTCTAACTTCATTTGTTTTCCTGTAATTGGGTGTTTGAACTCTAATTTTTGTGCATGCAGACATTGTCCTTCTACACCAAATTCATTTTTCCCATTGGAATATACCATATCTCCTATAACAGGATGTCCAATCTCTGCCATATGCACTCTTATTTGATGGGTTCTTCCTGTATCTATTTTTATTTCTAATAAAGTATAAGAGGCATTCTGTGTACGAAAGCGAGCCAATACATGAAAATGTGTAATAGCCTGTTTTCCGTTTTTAGTTACTGCCATTTTCTTTCTATCTTTATTACTTCTTCCAATTGGCATATTAATGGTTGCTTCTTGCTCTGGTACAAAGCCTCTTACTAAGGCAATATACGTTTTCTTGACTTCTCTATTCTTAATTTGTTCACTCATTTTTACATGTGCCACATCGTTTTTGGCTACAATCAATAATCCAGATGTATCTTTATCTAAACGATGAACAATACCAGGGCGAATTTCTCCTCCTATTCCAGATAAACTATCTTTGCAAAGAGCAAGAATCGCATTTACCAATGTGCCATCTGGGTTTCCGTTGGCAGGATGTACTACTAATCCTTTCGGCTTATTCACTACTAAAATATCCTTGTCCTCATAAATGACAGAAATAGGGATATCTTGTGCTTTTAATATAGTTTCCTTTGGTTCTTCTAACTCTATTTGAATGATATCTCCCTGTTGTACAAGGTAGGCTGGTTTTACGTATTTTTGATTTACAGTAATTTTATTTTCTTCTACTAGTCTTTTGACTGTCATTCTAGAAAGTTCTTCTTTTACTGTACTAATATAGCTATCTAGTCTTTTTCCTTCGTCTCCTTCTTTTACAACAATCTGAATTTGCATTATTCTTGTCCTTTCTTTGCTTCTTTTTGCTTTTTCGTTTCTATTGACTGTTTTACATTATATACGGCAAAAGCTACTACAAATATTAATAAACCTATAATAATATACACATCTGCCAAATTAAAAATTGGGAAATTTTCTATTATAGCTGTCACATCTATATAATTAATTACTCCTCCAAATAGTAGTCTATCTATTAAATTACTAAATCCTCCGGCTAAAATAAATCCTAAACCTATTTTCGTTCCTAAACTCATTCTTTCAAACTGTAACACTAAAAAGCGAATAATAAAAGCTAGAATAAGAATATTCAAAATTAATATCATAAACAAATTATCTTTTATTAGTCCTATTGCTGCTTGTGTGTTTTTCCAGTAGCTAAGTTCTAATACTCCATCTATCATAGATATACTATTTTCTTGTAGTGTCAAATTTGCATAAATTTTAGCACCTTGGTCAAGTATTAGTAAAATAACAATCAGTAGGATTACCCATATCCATTTTTTAAAATTTTTCTTTTTCATTTTTCAACCTTTTCCCCTTCCTCTTTAGATAGCTGTTTCTCTTTCGTAAATGATAAAATTATTATCTTCGTACAATTCTTTGTAATCTTCATTTTTAGATAAAAACATATTTAATTTTGCATTTTTTACTATGATAACATGTGTAATATTATATTTTTCAAATTTATCCTCATAGTAGGCACCTATAGAAGAAATACTCATGTAATCTGAGAAAATATCTCTTCCCTCATACTCTCCATCTTCATTTTTTGTTCCATTGAACTCTGGCGTATATAAATCTGCTCTAGAATCGATAAATACTGGTATTCCTCTAAACAATAAGTAACTACCATAGTTATATTCATTATATAACCTCATATTTTCTATATCTAAATTGGCAAGTATCCAGTCTGCTGCTTCTACAGGATAAGACGCCGTACTAACAAATTTATTATTTTTTTTAGGCATAAATAAGGATAAAGAAAAAATACAAACAATTAAAATCGTTAATAATCTCCCCATCCATGTTGTCATCAATCTTGAAAGCTCCGCACAACCATCTGGATCATACTTTTCTACTAAGCTATTTACTAATTTTGCAAAAATAAATCCTCCAATTAGTACCAATAAAGATATCTGTCTTCTCGACATAAATGCCATAAATACTAAGCCTGCTAACATAAATAAATCGCTTAACTTTATCTTTGTATCTGTGAAAATTAAAATAATTAAAAATAGTGTTAGCACTACCATAGTAGGTTTATCGTTATATAAAGTTAGTGGAATGTGTTCACTAATACTTTCTGTGGTATTACCTTGCATTGTCTTGATCAAATAAGTATAAGGTGTATCCCCTATTGGAGTTAAAAGACCAGTAAAGGCACAAATTATCATAATTAACACTAGCCATTTTATGGCTTTATTTTTTGTTATTTTTATTTTAAATGGATGTTCTCGTAAATAGGCTGTTTTTTGCTTTGCAGTTTCTTTTTCTTCTTTTTGTAATTCCAAAGATTTTTCTGTTTTTTGTATTTTCTGCTCTAGCACCTCTGTAGATTTTTCCTGTTTTTCTAATCTATTTTTTTGGTTTCTTTGTATTTTTAATAAAACTGTATAAAAAATTGTTTTTGCCTTTACAATAAGATGCATATCCGAAATGCTTGCAATTACATATTCTGCTATATATGGTAAGAATACTACAAAGAAAAATGGCCATACTGCTACGTGGATATTAGCAAGCACAATAGATAATAGCACTAATCCCACAAGATATCTCTTTTTCTTTGTTTGTAAGAAATTTTCGATAAACAATACTTCCAATACAAAAATAATATAGGAAACTAGCTGTGCTCTTGCAGCAATAAAATCTTTTAATAGATAAATAACTGCTAAAGTAAGTAAAAAAGATATGACATCATTTTTGGTTAATTTTCTAGCTGTATGATATATCAAAATTCCTAAAATACTAGCCAATATACAGGTAGATAGGTAAATAAAAAGCATTCCTCCATTTTCTATTCCTGTTATTTCTCCTAAATGATAGATAAGATATATTCCTGTATCATATGCCCAGTGAGGATAAGTATATGGCAAATCTTCGTGCCATGAAAAATGGTCTTGCATGTCAATGCCATGTTCTGTAATCCACTCTCCTATCTTTATAGTATAATAAGTATCATTTTGCATCGTAACGGGAGATATAGCAAAGCAAAACAAAACGATACACACAATAGCGATAATATGAAAACTAATCTTGTTCTTCTTCTCTTCTTGATTCATAAGTTCCTCCTATTTTTTCTATTTTTAAAAGTATATAAATTAAGAATTTTATTTATTATATAATAAAACACCTTGTATAAACAAGGTGTTTTGTATTTTTTTATCCTTTTATTTGTTTTGCAACTTCTTCTGCGAAGTTTTCTTCTTTCTTTTCAATTCCTTCGCCTTTTTCTAATCTTGCAAATCTAATAATTTTTGCTCCTTTTGCTTCTACCATTTTTCCTACTTTTTCGTCTGGATTTTTTACAAAATCTTGCTCTACTAAGCAAATTTCTCCGTAGAATTTTCCAATTCTTCCTTGTACCATTTTTTCTGCAATTTCTGCTGGTTTTCCTTCATTCATTGCTTGTGCTTTTAAAATTTCCATTTCTTTTTGTACTCTTTCTTCTGGTACAGAAGCTCTATCTAAAAATTCTGGTCTAGCTGCAGCTATTTGCATACAAATATCTTTTTCTAATTCTTCTGTTGCATTTTCCATTTCTACTAATACACCAATTTTTCCATCACCATGAATGTATTTTTCGATAGTACCATTTGTTGATTCAAATCTTTCGAATCTTCTAACATGCATATTCTCTCCAATAGTTGCAATTTTTCCTGTTAATACTTCTCCTACTGTCTTTCCTTCTTCTGCAATAGAATCTTGCTCTAATAATTCTTCTACTGTTTTTGGTGCTTTTTCTGCAATTTGTTTTGCAACATCTGCAACAAAACTTCTAAATTCTTCGTTTTTTGCTACGAAATCTGTTTCTGCATTTACTTCTACTACAGCTCCTATTTTTCTATCTTCTGAAAGATAAGCTGCTACTAATCCTTCTGCTGCAATTCTATCTGCCTTTTTAGCTGCTTTTGCAATTCCTCTTTCACGTAATAATTCGATGGCTTTTTCTTCGTCTCCATTTGTTTCTGTCAATACTTTTTTGCAGTCCATCATACCTGCACCTGTTCTCTCTCTCAACTCTTTTACTTGACTTGCAGTAATCATCTTTTTTCCTCCTTCTTTTAAAAAAAGGTAGAGCAGATAAAGGCTCTACCCTTTTTGATTTACTTTTTATTATTCTTCTACTGTCTCTTCCTCATTTGCTACTATTTCTTCCATACTTTCAGGCTCTTGAACAGTTTCTTCTGTCATCATTTCTTCGCCCATTTCCATAGATTCACCTTGTTTTCCTTCAATGATTGCGTTTGCCATTGTATCTGCAATTAGTTTTACTGCACGAATAGCATCATCATTTCCTGGAATTGCATAGTCTACATCTTCTGGATTACAGTTTGTATCTACTAATCCTACGATTGGAATATTTAATTTTCTAGCCTCTAAAATAGCAATTCTTTCTTTTTTAGGATCTACTACAAAGATAACTCCTGGTAGTTCTGTCATTTCTTTAATACCACCTAAGTTTTTCTCTAATTTTTCCATTTCTTTCTTTAAAAGAATAACTTCTTTTTTAGGTAATACATCAAATGTTCCATCTTCTTGCATAGTTTCTAATTCTTTTAATCTGTCTACTCTTCTTCTAATAGTTTCAAAGTTTGTTAGCATTCCTCCTAACCATCTTTGGTTAACATAGAACATTCCTGATTTTTCAGCTGCTTCTTTCATGCATTCTTGTGCTTGTTTTTTAGTACCTACAAATAGTACTGTTTTTCCTTCTTCTGCTTGTTCTTTCATAAAGCTATAAGCTTCATCTAATTTTTTAGATGTTTTTTGTAGATCGATAATGTGAATACCATTTCTTGCTTGGAAAATGTATTCTGCCATTTTTGGATCCCATCTTCTTGTTTGATGTCCAAAATGAACACCTGCTTCTAGTAATTGTTTCATTGCAACTACTGCCATTTTTTATTCCTCCTTTTTGTTTCTACCTCCACCCTACTTCTAGCATTAAAAAAGACTTGCTATTTAGAACAAGCACCCTTTTTTAACTAAATAGAGTGTGTGTATTTTTTACGGTTATTATTTTACCAGAAAAATCTTGGAATTGCAAGTGTTTTTTCACATTTTTTGCACTTTCGGTGCAATTTAAAGAACGTCTCTAAATTGCACTATTATATCCTAATATTTTTTCTACTACTTTCCATTCTAAAATGCCCTCTTCTATCATATGACAGATATATAACGTTCTTTCCACTGCATATACATCTAATAGTGGTTCACTTTTTTTCTCTTCCATCAATTCTTGTATTCCCTCTTCTATATTTTTCTTTAATAGATTTTTTCCCAGCCCCATCTTACATTTATGATTTTTCTTTGATTCTATTTCTTCTATTCCTCTTATTTCTGCTTCCATTTTCGTAAAATCATTCTGAAACATACATATAATTTTGTCTCTGTATTCTGCAAATGTAAGTAATAATTCTTTTTCTAGCCTAGTAGATGTCCCATTTCTTTTTTGTTCTATTTTTTCCATTAGTTGATTAATACTTCTTTGTATTCTCTTTTGTATCATGTCATCTAATAGAACGCTAGTGGGAATATTTCCTCCCTTTTTCACATATCTTTCCACTGCTCTTTGCATTATTTTACCCTCCTTTATCTTTGGTTATATGGTAATTTTTTCCATATTTAAAAAATAGTATAATAAAAAACACTTAAAAAATTAAGTGTTTTTTGTCGAATAGATTAAATTTTTTATTTTTTTGAACTTTGAGGAACATTCCCAAAGTTCAAAGTTGATTAGTTGAAATATCTTTTTAATAATCCGTCAAATCCTCTTCCATGTCTTGCCTCGTCTTTGCACATTTCGTGTACAGTATCATGGATAGCATCATATCCTAGTTCTTTTGCTCTTGTTGCTAATTCTTTTTTACCCATACAAGCCCCTTGCTCTGCAGCTGCTCTTAATGTTACATTTTTCTTTGTATCTGGATATACTAATTCTCCTAATAATTCTGCAAATTTTGCTGCATGTTCTGCTTCTTCCCATGCATATCTTTTAAATGCTTCTGCAATTTCTGGATATCCCTCTCTATCTGCTTGACGGCTCATAGCAAGGTACATTCCTACTTCCGAACATTCTCCATTAAAGTTATCTCTTAATCCTTTTACTACTTCTTCATCTAATCCTTGTGCTACACCAATTCTATGTTCATCTGCATAATCTTTTTTGTCTGTTTCTTCTTTTAATACAAACATTTCCTTTCCTGCTCCACATTGTGGACATTTTTCTGGAGCTTCTTCTCCAATGTGTACATAGCCACATACTTTACATACATATGCTTTCATTCTAAATTCCTCCTTATAAATTATTAATATTTTTTAGCAGTTTACATTTTTTGCAAAAACCATAAATCCAAATATTGCTACTCTCTGCTTCTGCACCAATGTTTTCTGCTAGTCTTTGTATTTCGTTATCCATTTTTTTAGTTTGTACATCATGAATATAGATATCATATATTTCATGACAGCTATTACATTCAAAATGAATATGTGGTTCTGGATTTCCATCAAATCTGTCCGGTCCATTTTTAGACTTTATTTTAACGATTTGACCAGTCTCACATAAGTCTGACAAATTACGATATACCGTTGCAATTCCAATTTCGGGCATTTGTGTTTTGATGTCTGCATACAATGTTTCTGCCGTTGGATGGTCTACTCGGTTTCTTAATGATTGCAATATCATTTCTCTTTGTCTACTATATTTTTTCATTTTTCCTCCTTGTTTTGATAACGATTATCATTATTATATATATGCTTATTTTAAAAATCAAGTACTTTTTAAATTTTTTTATTTTTTTGTTTCATTTTCTGACAAGATGTGATACAATACGTTTCAAATGATAAACTTTTTTGTTATTATAGGAGGTTTTTTGTATGGAATTAAAAAAATGTAAACGTTGCGGTGCTTTCTTTGCTTCTAATAGCTTTGTTTGCCCAAAATGTGAAGAAAAAGATAAAGTAGATATGAGTAAATTAAAAAGCTTTCTAGCACAAACAGAAGTGCCTACTTCCTTAGAATCCTTATCCTGCGAAACAGGAATTGCCATGAATGATTTAAATCGTTTTATGGAATCGGACGAATTATATTCTTTTTCACAAACTCTTATCAGACCAGATAAAGGAAATATTAGTATTCAGTTATAATTTTGTTTACTTTTTTAGATGATAGGTGCAAAAGAAGTTCACTTAAGGGAACAAAAAGGATTCCCCCTAAGTGAACTTTTATTTTTTACTCTATAATATCTAAAACCGTTGGCAATTTTTTTGGCTCTCCTTCTCCTATTTCTATAGCTTCTAACAATTGCTTTTGGACAATTTCTAACATTTCTTTCTTATTTGTAGATATTTGTGCTATTTTTTCTCCCTTTTCTACTTTGTCTGCCACTTTTTTATAAAATACAATTCCCGCTTCTTTATCAATCATATCTTCTTTGGTTTGCCTTCCAGCTCCTAAACTTCCTACTATTTCTCCTACTGCTCTTGCTTTTATTTTTTGTATATATCCCTCTTTTGGTGCATAAATCTCTAGCTGATAATTTGCTTTTTCCCATAAATTTGGATTTTGCAAATACTGAATATTTCCTCCTTGTGCTTCTATCCATTCTAACCATTTTTGATATGCTCTTCCAGAATGAATAGTTTCTTCTATCTGTTCTTTATTTTTTGAAATATCCTGTCCTTTTCCTGCTAGTTGCAACATATAGGCACCTAAGGTAAATATTACTTCTTTTAAATCTTTTTCTATAATTCCTTCTTTTAACGCTCTATTTGCTTCTATTACTTCACAAATATTTCCCACACTGTAGCCTAAAGGTTCTTCCATATTAGTAATAACCGCCACTACTTGTTTTTGGCATAGCTTACCTATTTTTTGCATACTTTTTGCTAAACTAATGGCATCTTCTTTTGTTTTCATAAATGCACCATCGCCACAAGTTACTTCTAACACAATAGAACCTGCCCCTGCTGCTATTTTCTTGCTCATAATACTAGAACTAATGAGTGGTATACTTTCTGTACAGGAGATTACATCTCTTAAGGCATATAACTTTTTATCTGCTGGTGCTAAATTACTGGTTTGTCCTATTAAACTAATTCCTATTTTTTGTACCTGAGCTTGAAACTCTTCCTCTGTCAAATTTACTTTATATCCAGGTATGGATTCTAATTTATCTATGGTTCCACCTGTATAACCTAAAGCTCTTCCAGACATTTTGGCTACTGGTACTCCTAATGCTGCCATAATAGGCATTAAAATAAGCGTTACTTTATCTCCTACTCCTCCTGTACTATGTTTATCTACTACATTTCCTAATCCTGATAAATCCAGTACATCACCAGAATAGGCCATAGCTAATGTAAGATTTTTTGTTTCTTCTTCCTCCATGCCATTTAAGTATATTGCCATAATAAGAGCTGCAGCTTGTTCTTCTGGAATTTTACCAGCAGTATAATTCTTTACAAAATATTTTATTTCTTCTTTGTTTAGAGTTTCTTTATCTCTTTTCTTTCGAATGATTTCAATCATATCCATAAGTTTTCCTCACTACTTACCTATAATATTTTTTACAAAAGATAGACGATGGATTGGAGTTAATCCATACTCTTTTATTGCCTCTATATGTGCTTTTGTTCCATATCCTTTATGCTTGGCAAATCCATACTTTGGATAAATTTTATCCCACTGGCGCATAATTCTATCCCTTGTTACTTTTGCTATAATGGATGCTGCTGCAATACTATAACATTTGGCATCTCCTTTTATAATAGAAGTATAGGGAATATGGCAGGTATCTATATGTTCTAAGGCATCTACAATAATTCTATCCGGTTTTACTGTTAGTGCTTGTACAGCAGTTGTTAATCCTTTTTTTGTAGCATTTAAAATATTAATATTGTCAATTTCTTTTTGGTCGATAATACCTATTCCATAACTAATAGCTTCTTGCAAAATTTGCTCATATAAGACTTCTCTCTTTTTTTCTGATACTTTTTTAGAATCGTTCACGCCTTCTATCATAGAATTTCTTGGCATAATAACAGCTGCTACTACAACGGGACCAGCTAGTGGTCCCCTTCCTGCTTCATCTATACCGCAAATAGAGTGGCATCCTTGCTCGTATAAATTTTCTTCTATTTCTTTTAATGCTTTTAATCTTTCTTCTTCTTTTTCCTTCATAATTATTTTCCTTACTCTTCTTCGTTATTTTCAGTTTCTGCTACATTCGCTGTGTTTGCTCCAGCCTCTGCATTTAATTTCTCATCTCTTTCTCTAATACTAGATAGAGTGTAATATTCGGTATTTTCTATAGTAACAGGTACTGTCATCATAACTTCTCCTGTTTTATAGTTCACTACATAGGCTTCCCCTTCTTTTAGCTCTAATTGTGAAAGTCCTAACGCATCTAAATCTTCTTTTTCTAATAAGTAATAACTATCAAAATTCTCCTCTTCTTCCGCAATAATTCCTTTTTCTAATAAGGTCTTTATTTTTTCATTTTCTTTATTATCTGCCACTTTTTTTCCTATATAGGTTGCTCCTTCTCTCTTAGCTACTACCATTTCTTCTAACATAGTTACTTTTCCTTCTACTAGTAATAAATCTGTTTTTCTATCTTCTATCGTTTCTTGTTGATATTCTCCTTTTATAAAAAATACAATTGCTACAATCACTATGGCAAGAATTACTAATACAATTAACAATGTTAAATAGGTCATTCCTTTTTCTTCTCTCATTTAATACATCATTCCTTTCTTTATTTTTTCATTATATAAGTTATCCCTCATAAAATCAAGATTTTTTCACACAATTTTCACAAACCTATTGTATGATAAATTTAAATTGAGGTAAGATATAAATAAAAAGTTTATGGGTAACTTTTTCAAAACCCAAATTTATTTTGTGAGGGAGTACTATGGAAGAAAATAAAGAAAACATAAAAGAAGAAACAAATGACAAAAAAACAATCATAGAAGGAGAAAAAGTAGAAAACACAAATTCTACAGCAAATACTTATACGACTGTAAGAGAAATAAAATCTAAAAAAGAAAGCCATTTTGGAAAAAATGTTGTTTTGCCTTTCTTTAGTGGAATTGTTGGTACTGCTGTAGTACTTGGTACTTGTTTTGGAGTTCCAAGTATTAGAGAAAGTATTTTGGGAAATAACAATACATCTACTCCTACCACGGATACACGGTTCTTCTAGTGTTGCTGCAAATGCTAATACTAACCTTGTTTCTTTAGCTAATTATTCTGAAACAGGTGTTGGTGTAGCTGCTAAAGTTCGTCCATCTGTAGTAGGTATTAAAGTAGAATATTCTGTAAGTTCTCCATTTTATAATGGTACTTCTACTGCTTCAGCAGAAGGTTCTGGTATCATTATGACAGAAGATGGGTATATTTTAACTAATAATCATATTGTCAATTCTACTTCTTCCTCATCTTTCTATGAATTAGGAGAAGCATCCAAAGTTACAGTTTACTTATACAACGATGAAACAGCCTATGATGCTACTATTATTGGAACAGATGATCAAACAGATTTAGCTGTTATAAAAATTGATAAAACTGGTTTAACAGCTGCTGATATAGGAGATTCTGACAGCGTTCAAGTAGGAGAATTTGCTATGGCTATTGGTAACCCATTAGGCATGGAAAATAGCGTTTCTGGTGGTATTATTAGTGCCGTTAATAGAGAAGTTACTACAGACGGTGTTACTTATACTTTAATTCAAACAGATGCTGCTATCAACTCTGGAAATAGTGGTGGTGCTCTAGTAAATAGTAATGGAGAAGTAATTGGTATTAATACTTTAAAACTTTCTGGTGATGGTGTAGAAGGTTTAGGATTTGCTATTCCAATGAATATTGCTAAACCAGTTTATGATCAATTAGTAGAATATCAAAAAGTAAAAAGACCATATATTGGTATTACTGGACAAGACTTAACAGAACAACTTGCCGAAGCTAATAACTTAGTAGTAGGTATTTACGTAAAAGCAGTAGATGACTTTTCTGCAGCAGAAAAAGCTGGTATTAAACCAGGTGATGTGATTATTGCTGCTGATGGAAAATCTATTACCACAATGGATGAATTGAATGAAATTAAAAATTCGCATAATATAGGCGACCAAATGACCATTAAAGTAAATAGAAATGGTACTGAAAGAGAATTAACCGTTACGCTTCAAGAGCAATAACTTAAAAAATAGATAAATTAAACTTTCTCCTCGGAGGTAATCTAAAAAAATTTAGATTGCCTCCTTATTTTTATTCTCAAATGTCCCACTTACCCTGATATTTTTTGGACATGTTTTCACAATGTTTCCTTTTTGTTCACAAAATGGACAAAAAACATTGGTATATTATATCTGTAGTTAGTAAATAGATTTATACCCTTTCTATTTACAACTAATTTAGAAAAACATCCCCTTTTATTTTCGAAAGCGACCTATGAGAGAAGGTCGCTTTTTTTAGTCAGATTCGATTTTCTTACTTTACAAAAGGAGAAAAAGCCAATGTTTTTATTCATTGGCTTTCTTTATTCTCTTTTATTGATATACATATGTTTGTGGATTTACTTGTACTCCATTTTTTCTAATCTCAAAATGTAAATGGTTTCCTGTTGAGTTTCCTGTTGATCCCACTGCTGCTATTTTATCTCCAGCTTCTACAGTATCTCCTTTTGAAACGTATAATTTACTACAATGTCCATAATAGGTTTCTATTCCATTTCCATGAGAAATTCTTACCAAATAACCATATCCACTCATCCAACCAGCATACGTTACAGTTCCGCCAGCTGCTGCTTTAATAGGTGTCCCTTTTGGTGCTGCAATATCCATTCCCTTATGGGTATGATCTCTAATGCTTTCATTTGCACCAAATCTGGAAGTGATATGACCAGATACTGGTTGTACACTAAAATATACACCATCTAATGTACAAGATTTTATTTTCTCTTGTTCTGCATAAGTGACTTCTATTTCTTGCTCTGCTGTGTCTATAGCAGATGCTAGTTCTACTGTCTCTCCTCCAATTGTGCTTAGGTCCTGCGTATAAATTTCATTAACAGTAATGTCTATTTCTTCTATCTTTTCTGCATTTTCTTCTTTTAATTTTGCTACTACTTCTTCTGCTTCATTTTGTGTATTCACAAAAGTAGTATTTTCTCCATTTAAAGCAATCGCATATACTCTATAAGTAGTAACCGCTGTCTGCTCAATTTCTGCATAGATTTCTTGTTCATTTGTTTCTTTTGTATTGTCAATAAGCATTAGTTGATATTCTGGGGTAGCTTCTATATCTACATAAGCTACATTTACTTCATCTGGATTTACTATTTCCTCTTGTATTAAATTTTCAAACTCTGTTTTATTCGTTACATAGCCAACTTCTTTACCATCTATGGTAACAGCATAGGCTACTTTGTATTTTAAAAATGTTATCGCTAGTGCAATGATAAGTGCAATCATAAGAACTTTGAATAATCGCATGATATCTTTCGTACAGTTTCTTATTTTTTTGCTTAAAATAAAATTTCACTCTCCTTTTTTTCTACGCGACAATATTTATTATACTACATATTTTAAGCTTTTGCAAATAATATATACATAAAATCTCTAAATTTAGCAAAATTATGTATACAAAAGGCGCTTTTATTCCATTTTAAGCTATATTTTCCTTTTATTTCCTCCGTTTTTCTCTTGTTTTCTCGTTTTTTCGCCAAGCTTACATTTTACATTAACTTCATAGCAAATTTATAGGCTAATATCTTTTTAACAGACTCTTCTATTCTTTTTTCCGTAATTTCTTTATTTTCTACTGCTTTTACAATAGCATCTCTTTGCTTCACAAAATCGGAACTAAGAAGTACATCATTTCCTGCTTTCACTGCTAGTATTGCTACCTCTTCTAAACTTGCATATTGTGCTACAGCTTCCATCGCTAAATCATCTGTTAATATCAATCCTGAAAAGTGTAATTCTTCTTTTAAGATTTTATGCACTTTGGTAGACAAAGATGCTGGTACATTTGCTTCTATATTTTCCACTATATTATGGCAAACTAATATGGTAGGTGCTCCTGTTTCTATTCCTGCTTTAAAAGGAAAAAAATCTGACGTTTGAAATTCTTCTAAACTACGATTATCATAAGTTACGGCATTATGGCTATCTTTATTATTTCCATATCCAGGGAAATGTTTCAATGTACATGCCATATTTTGTGACTGCATAGCTTCTACTACTGTTCTTACATAATCTGCTGTTTCTATTGCTTCTTTTCCAAAACTTCTATCGTAAATAAAGTCCTTTGGATTTGTAGATACATCTGCTACTGGTGCTAAATTTAAATTAATACCTAAACTCTTTAACCTCTGGGACTTTTCAATGGCATCCTCTCTTATTTTGCTTAATCCCCCTTGTGCATATAATTCTTGTGGACTTTTATATTTTTCTGCTACTAATTTTTTATTTCTACTTACTCTTACTACACTTCCGCCTTCTTCATCTACACCTATTATCATAGGTATTTTACTTGCATTTTGGAATTCCTGTATCATATCTATTACTTGCTTTTCTGTTTTATTTTCAAAATCTCTCCCAAACAGAATATAGCCTCCCGGTTGTTCTTCCATTACTTGCTTTGTGCTATCATTTGCTGGGCACCTTGCTAAAAACATTTGGCTAACTTTTTCTTCTAATGTCATTTCTTGCATTTTTAAAATAGCTTTATCATAATACTCCTCAAATAATTCGTTAGCACTTTCTTCTTGTTCTATTTGCTCTTGTAATACATTTTGTGTAATTACTTTTCCTATCGTTTCTTGATTGCTAACTATATTTAGTTTATGATTTTGTTCTATAAATTGCCAATAAGTAACTCCTAATACGCAAAGAAGTACTATGCAAATACATAGCACTATTTTTAATAGAATTCCCTCTCTTTTCTTTCTCATATTTTCCCTTTCTACATACTTTTTAGTTCTGCTTTTTGTTTGCTTGTAGAAATCTTATTTTTCTACATTAAACTATTACTATATTAAATAGAAAATCTTAAAAAATCAAATAATTTTTCCATCTTCTATTTGTATAATTCGGTCCGCCAATTTTGCAATTTCTAAATTATGTGTAATCATTATAATGGTTTGATTATATTCTTTATTGGCTTTTTTTAATAATTGTATAATTTCATTACTTGATTTAGAATCCAGATTACCAGTTGGTTCATCCGCTAAAATAATATTTGGATTTATCATCAACGCTCTACCTATTGCTACTTTTTGTTGTTCGCCTCCTGATAATTCATTCGGTAAATGTTTTCTTCTATTATCTATACCTAAAAATTTCATTATTTCTTCTAACTTTACTTTATCTATTTTTTTCTTATCTAGTTCGATAGGTAATGTTATATTTTCTTCTACATTTAAAGTAGGAATTAAATTATAAAATTGATATATAATTCCTATTTTTTGCCTTCTTAGTATTGTTAAATCTTTTTTATTCATTTCATACATATTTTTACCATAAAAATATACTTTCCCACTAGTTGGTTTTCCCAATCCCGCAACTGTATGCAAAAGGGTTGATTTTCCACTTCCAGAAGGTCCTATTATTGCAAGAAATTCTCCTTCTTCTACTTCAAAAGAAATGTTATTTAGAGCAATCACTTTTGTATCGCCTTTTCCATAAATTTTACTCAAATTTTCCACCTTTAAAATTTTCATTACAATTTTTCTCCTATCATTTTTATTCTTCTTTTATAAATTTTGTTGAATATATTGCTATAACCAAAAATATTATAAATAGTAGTAAAATAAATATACCTATATTAGTAAGCGGGATTAATAATTTATCTAATATAATTGTTTTTTCCATATATTGTATAATCTTATATAAAATAGGAATTGACAAAATAATGGATATGATTGTTGCTTTTATAAACATATAAATATTTTCATATATTAGTATTTTATTCATATTTTCTTTGGTAGCACCTAATCTTGATAATGCTTTAAATTCTTCTTCTCTTTCATATAAACTGGCATTTATTATATTTATAGAATTTATTATTCCTATCATTATAATTGTTAAAATAATAGTTCGTAATATTAATTCTAAAATATTCATATAAATTATTTTCTCTTTATTTTCTAAAGAATAGTAACGTACAAAAATGTCCATATTTTGTTTTTGAATCATATTTTCTATATAATTTGAAAAGTTAATGATATTTCCGCATTTGATTTTAACAAAATTTCCACTATTACTTGTATTTTCATAATGCATCCATATATTTTGTTGATATCTATCTTTTTTTGGATGAATATTTATTTTTTCTTCTATATGATTAAATGTGTCCATATTTGTAAAAATTGTTATTTTCTCTGTATTATTTACTTCTTTATATCCATTAGGAAGCTCTTTGGTTAAAGTAAATTTTTCTCTTAAAGTTTCATCATCAATTATTTCATATTCTACCGCTTCACTATTATTACTATAATTACAATAAGCTATTTTTAAATTAAAATTATAATTTGCTTTAAATGCAGTATAATATTTATATATATATTCTTCCCCTTCTCTTTCTACTTGTGTAAGATTATTAT
Source organism: uncultured Clostridiaceae bacterium (assembly GCA_946493085.1). Classification (GTDB taxonomy): domain Bacteria; phylum Bacillota; class Clostridia; order TANB77; family CAG-508; genus UMGS1663. Next base: position 56,651 of record CAMMAC010000001.1, on the reverse strand, counting down.
AAATAATATAATCTCCATAATTAGCATTTAAATCAGTTATATAACCATTATAAGATTTATCATCTAAGCCAATTATTTGTATTGGAAAGTGCATTACGTCCCCATATCTACATTCTGCTATAAGAGCATCTTCTGGTTCTACTAGAGCATATAATCCCATTACCTTATATTCTAAATACTCCATTTTATCCCCTGAAGTATTAACATAGTTATCCAGTATGGATTTATAATATTTATTTGAATTTTCACTAAGTTGTAATTCAGCATCAACATCATATTCATCTATTAAATTTGCAGCTACTTTTTCATAGTTGATATAGGTAGAAATTGTTATATACGAAGTCATACATATTATAAGTAAAATTGTTATAATTCTATATTTATTTTTATTTCTTTTAAAATTTTTAAAAGCTAATTTTCCTTCTATAGGAAGATATTTTTCAAAAATAGAATTATTTTTTTTTAATTTTATTTGTTTGTTATTTTTTATTCCTTGTATAACTGATGTGCTATTTGCTCTTATACTAGAAATTAATGAAGATATATATATATTCATCATTATTATCACAAAGGATACAATTATATATTTAATATCTAATATTAATTTAAAATTGTATATCGTGGAATCTGCTATATGATTTAACACTCTTAATAGAAGATATGAACCAAGAATGGAAATGAAAAATCCTATCATTATTCCTATTATTCCTATAATAGTATTTTCTAAAAAAGTCATCTTTAATATTTGACTTTCTGTTGCCCCTATACTATTTAATACTGCATATTCTTTTTTTCTTTCATTCATAGTTATTAAAAACGCATTATATAATATTATAATGGATAAAATGGAGAAGATTAATAATATAATTATAATCATTACATCTAAACTGTATGTAAAGTTTAATCTAACTTGACATATTGGAACATTGTCTACATATTGTTTTGCATTGATAGATACATCGATTAGCCCACAGGAATTTAGTAATCTAGTGTTTAATTCACATTTTTTATTTGCCTCAACGTATGTTAGATTTAAGGTTTCAAATATATTATTTGTATATGTACAAACTTTTTTGTAATTATCATATTTAATATATATATTTATCCCATTAGTAATTTGAAAAGAAGCAGGTAAATTATCTATTTCATATAATTGCCCCTCATCATTTTCTTGTAAATAAATTTGAGCAATATATTCTTTATCTTTTATTTTATTAAAACTGTCCAAATCTACATTTCTTATTACAAAATGATAGTCATTATATTTACTAGAAATATTTTCATTAAGACTATTACTAATACTAGTTGTTACCAAAAGTGTTGTTATGATAAGAAATGCACATAACGCTATTGAAATTGTAGTATATATTGTTCTTTTTATATTTTTTTTCATATTATTAAAGGTTAATTTTGTTTCTATTTTCATATATTTTTCTCCTAATTATAATATAAATCGTTTTCCATCCAAATAACTTTATAGTTAAATATAAACAAAAATCTAAAAGGTTAGTTTGTTTTATTGTTGATTACTTATATTATATAAAGGGAAGTTCTAATTTGAACTTCCCCCCAGCTAAAATGCGAATGTGTAAAAAACGATTACTACCTACTTGCTAAGGTCTTTTGACCTCCGTTCTGATTTTTACCGATATTATCTGTAAAAGTCGATATCAAAACTACAATTCGATGCGTTGTTTGCACACGACAAGACGGAGCACCGCCAATCGCCGGAATCCAACGCGGAAGCATACGTGAGAGAATAATCCTTTTGTCCACCAACGGCTGTCAAATTTACACGGTCACCAGTAGTCAGGTTATCAAACTGGAGAATAATAAATCCACTTACGCCAGTAATGGTAACCTCAATAGTTTTTGCCCCCGTACCAACATAGCACGTTCCAATAACGGATCCAGGTTTAATGGTACAAGTTCCAGACATACCGCCAACCTGAGCTCCAGCCCGGCTCTCCATTTTAGTCGTAGAAACAGCTTCCAGTGCTGTGTTAGTTGCCTCACCTTCGGCAGCCATGGCGGGAACGGATCCCCCGATTGCCAAAGCAGTCACCATACAGAATGTCACAAATACCTTAAATAATTTGCTCATATTATACCTCCTATATGAAACAGCACACATTCGCATTTGTCATCTATAAAATTATAGTATATATATTTATACTATATATTGGAAATATTGTCAATAAATTCCAATATATTCTTACATTTTTTTACTTTTATAGAAAATATTATATATGTTATGTAAGTAATATAAGAAAATGTCTTAAAAGTTTCTAATTTATTCCAATTTTCTTATTGCCTTTTACTTATAGAATAGTTTATAATTAGATTAATAAAACATTAGTGTCCATAGTTTTTATACTATGTTAGTCATTAATTAAAGAGAAAATCTGAAATATGGATTTTCTCCTATTTTCATTATCTACATATGAAATTTCCTCTTTAGTTCTGCTTTTATATCCTTGCTACATAGTGCCACACAAAGGATAAAATTGACTATGGATATCCAAATAGCAATTCTAGAAAGTAAGCTATCTGCAATGTAATGTTCTGTAATCAATAGCATCGGTGTCATACTAATCAGTATTAAAATAAGTTGATACACTACATAACGAATATATTTTTTATAACTAATAAAAGTTAGAAGGGTCATAATAAGATTGGCTGTAATAATAATGATAGGCATTGACACCTCTAAAGACCATTTTCTAAATCCTAATGAATAATCTATAGCAATTAATAGCAGAGAAATTGCCACTACTTGCACTAATATATGTGCTGCTATATTTTTATTTTTCTTTAAAGCATATAATATGGTTACCCAAATATACACAATACAAGCTACTGCTAAAATTCCCCAATGCATATGAGGTGTTGTTATTTTATTAATGAATATTAACAGAATACCTAAACAAGCCGATAATATTAGTAATATTTTAACTAATTTACCACCTTTTTTGGCATCAATTTTTTTCGGATATAACATCTAAAACACCATTACTTTCTATTCGAATTGGAATATTTTGTTTTTGTATCAATTCATAAAATTTTTTTTCTATGCTCGCATCATTTAAAATAGTAGTAAAGGTAAATACTAATTCGTTATTAAATGTGCATGCAGAACACTTTATTTTTTCTACAGGATCTGGCGCTATTAAAAATAGAAATTCCTCTATATAGTCTTGATATTTTCCTATCATACCAATTCTACCAATGTTAGAAAAGGTGATGGTTGTATATTTTCGTATTTCCAAGTATGCTACTCTTACTAGTATTTTCTTTAAGAATAGTGGAATTATTTTTACTAATGGATTGGTTCCTAATTTTACATTTCCAGACATTGTTTTTAAAATTTCTTCTTCTGTTAATCTTTTTTGAAAATCTTCTTTTACAAATGCTAAAATTTTTTCAAAAGTATCTAAATTATCTTCTCGCATATTAGCTTCTAAGGTAATATAGGAAAAGAAATTGCTTAAAGTATCTGAATGAAAGTATTTTTTTAAGTTTACTGGTATGCATACTTTAATTGGCTTTTTCCCTTTATTGGGCAAATAATTTTCTTCATAAATAGCTTGTATTAAGGTTGCTGTTAAGTATTGTGTAATGCTACAGTCCCATTCTTCACATTTTTTCTTTAATGCTTCTAATCCTATAATTTCATGAATGACGGCAATTGCTCCTAATGGAATATTTTCTCCCTTTAATACATATGCCTTTTGGCTAGAATTATTATTTCCCGCGTGTTTATCATAATTCACCATATAACTATCTTCTGTATTATAACGATAAGTTCTCTTGGTTCTATATTCCTTGGTAAATTCCTTTTTATGAGCTAGCTCTATATAACAGTAGATAATTTCTTTAAAAAAGTTAGTTGCATTATTTCCATCTGTTAGGGCATGGTTCACATCCATATTGATTTTTTTATCAAAATACGTTACTTTAAATAAATAATCCTGATTGGTATACGGTTCTATATACTTGCATGGATAATTTTTCTCTTCTTCTACATGTATCTCTTTGTTGTTCTCCTCAAAATAATACCAAAACACACCTTGTTTCATTTTCACCTTAAAATCATGAAATCGTTTTAAAGCTTGTTTTACTGCCTTTTTTAATAGATAAGGTTGTATGGTTTCTTTCATAACAGCCGATATACGAAAAACGGTACTATATCGTTTTCCTGTAGAAACAGGAAAAATTTTTGCGGAATTATCTAGTCTTCTCCATGTCGGAATTGTATTCTCTTTCATTGTGTTTTCCTCTTTTCTTTTTTACCATCTTTTGTTATTGCAATCTTGTATAAGCTATATTTATTCTTCTATACTTTCTAATAATTCTTGATAAGCTTCTTCTGCTTGTTCAGTTTTATTTTCGCTCCTATCTAATAACCAAATATGGGGCGCTCCTTCATATTCTTTTAAATCTATTTGTAGTGTGCTTTCTACTTTTTCAAGCCATGTATGCACATCTGGATTTAAAATATCATAGGTTCCTGTAAATATGGTAATAGAAATGTTTTGCAAGGTTTCTGAATTTCCTAAAATAGGATTTACCAAATGACTTTCCATTCCATCTTCCCCTGCATAGCTAAGTCCTGCTACCTTTAGTGCTTCTCTATTTAGTTGTTTATCTTTTTCTTCTACTGCATCAATTGCTTCATTTTCTAGCCTTACATCTAACCATGGGGAAATTAATATAAGCTTATCTGGCTTTTGTTTTCCTTCTTCTCCTAATTTTTCACATAAAGCAAGTGCCATTCCTCCACCTGCCGAATCTCCCATTACAATAAATTTTTCTGTATCTTCTTGTGCTATGATTTCTTCATATAAAGGCTCTATCATGGCAAATACATCTTTATAATTGTATTTCGGTGTTAAAGGATAGTCAGGCATAATTACTTTTGCTTTTGTATCTTCTACTAAATCTACTAAGAAATACCAATGCTCCTTGCTTGCTTCTGCCACATAAGAGCCACCATGTAAATAAAAAATGACGATACTTTCTGTGTCTGTCTCTTTCGGTGCAAGAGAAAATACTTTCCTTCCCTCATAAGTTTCTTCTATGATTTCTATTTTGTCTTTTATTTCTTCTGGCACTACAGATTCTATATCAGCTAAAAAAAGATACACTACCACGCCTCCTACAATAAGGCAAAGAATGATTAAGAAAAAGACTAATATTTTTAAAATTGTTTTTGTTTTGCTCTTCATAAAAATCCTCTCTTCTTCTAGCCTCATTGTAGCATTTTTTTTCTTAGTATGCAATGCTATTTTTATGAATGTTTTCTTAATGAGTTGAAGAGAATAATTTTAAAGAATAATTATTTTTAGCGAGAAACAAAAATAGTAAGGTTGTCCATTACCTTACTATTTTTATATGCTGATTAAATAATTTTCTATTTATTACTTCACAAGGCTCATTTACATGAAACATTTACGACACAATTACAACTGCACGAAATCCATCTCCATAATGGCTAGGAGCATTAGTACGGCTGAAATTAAATAGACCAGGTCCATCCATACCTCTGAAACTTCCGCCGCGGATAGTAAACGGATAGTAAAGTCCTGGGAAGTAAGAGTCATCTTCATACCATGAATTATTGCCAGTTCCTTGTGTAGATGTCTCTCGGATGGCATCGCCATAGATTAATTTATTTGCTAGCCAGTTATTCGTACTTGCTATATTTAAATGCTCTTGTGTATCCGTTACACTAGCATTATCTGTTGTGTTATTATTTATATATACAGTTGCATATTTGGTACTAACTGTTTTTAAAACATCATCTTCATAAGTAAAAGATGCTCCATAATTTTTTAATTCTTTTTTTCCATTTGCTACGTATCCTGTTGTTCTTTCCACTAAACCTCCACTTAAATCATATATCCCATAAATAGTTCCTGTACAACTTGCTTTTATTCCATTTAACTGATCCCACGTATATACTCCATCTAGTGCCGTATTCCCTGTTGTTGCATTGATATTTTCTATGGTTGTTTGTTTTTCTCCTGTTGTATTTCCCGTAGTACAGCCTGTTACTGCATATACGCTATCTACCTCATTTTGCCCTGCTGCTTCTGTTCTTTGTTTTGCTCCACTATTTAAAGTTATATTATTTATAGCTATGTCTATTGTATTTAATCCATATTGACTCTTGGATAGATAGGCACAAGCTCCCCATTCACTATTTTTCATTAAGTGGCTGTCTGCTGCTCCATTAAAGCCATAGATATTTCCATTCTCTGTTAATACTTTTGCTATATTATAAGCATCATTTATATTAATATAATTCATACCATAGGTTGTTGGTTGAAATACAGGGTATTTAATGGCTGTTGTTGTACTTTCATAGATGCCATCTAACCAGTTTCTTGCATTTCCATTTCCATCGCCTGTTGTAGTGTTTCCATGTAATTCTATACTTCTTATCCATGCATTACTTTGACTATAGTTCACGCTACTTGCTACTACTTCTGCACCATTATTTCCACTAGCATAGCCTGCCTCAAATTTAGCTACCCATATACCTGTTATTTCTTTATCCCATCCTCCGTTTCTAAAGTTGATGTCTGTTTCATCTGTAAAGGCTGGATGCACGGTATAGCCTGTGCTTGTATCTACTAATTCATCTTCACTCGTACAACGTTTTGCTGTTTGTATTTGCCCATTTCTATCATAATACGTATCTGTTGTTCCTATTAAAAATACAACATCAAAAGTTTTAGTACTCTCATTTACTCTATATGCAAACCTTGGTATCCATACCCACATGCTTCCATCTTCCGTTTGGGCATTTGCCCATTTCTTTTCATCATACTGATACCAATCTTTATCCTCACTTGTAGTTATAACAACACTTCCTTTAGTTGTATCTGTGGGATCTATAAATTTAATTGGTGTCATTCCAGTAGTCAACCTTGGTTTATTTACACCTTCTTCTTTAACATAAATATTCCCAGAAGCTTCTTCTAGAGCTGTTTCTAAAGTTGCTAATTCTTGTAATTCCTCCTTGCGTGTTTGTTCAGTTTCTTCTTTTGCTATCTGTGCTTGTGTTATAATTCCATTATCTCCTACTAACATGTTAATGGATACCCCCGCTAGTATAATTAAAACGATAATTGTTACAACTAATGCAATTAATGTAATACCTTTTTGTTTATTCTTTTGTTTTTGCATCATCTTATCCTCCTTGCTTTTTTCTTATAAAGAGGATTATATCTTTCTTTGCTTTTTCTTCTCTTTTACTTTTCCTTTTTTACTGGTTACTTATTTCCATAATTTTCGACTTTTTTCTTTGTGTGTCCCACTTATCCCTGACATTTTTGAGACATGTCTCACTTAACCCTGACTTGAATGGGACACCCCATATACTACTTTTCCAAATTTTATTTCATTCCATTTTTTCTGTAATTCCATAATTGGAATTGGTAACAGCGAAATTCCTATGGTATATAACCATTGCATTCCATTTAGTGGAACTACATCAAAGATTTGTGCAAGTGGTGGAATAACGACAACTCCTATTTGTAACGCCGCTCCTAATAAAAAGGCTCCCAATAGATATTTGTTTTCTAAAAATCCGCATTTTGAAAATACTTTCTTCACTTTTTATATTAAAGCTGTGGATTAATTCTAACATTCCTAATGATACAAATGCCATTGTTCTTCCCACTTCTAAACCAAATAGATAGTTTCCTATACTAAAAGCAAATAGTGTAAGCATACCAAGCATGATACCTTCTACAAAAATCTTACTCCATAATCCATCTGCAAAAATACCTTTTTTGGCATCTCTAGGCTTTTTGCTCATAATATCTTTTTCTGGTTTTTCTAGTCCTAATGCAATGGCTGGGAAAGAATCGGTTACTAAATTTATCCATAATAACTGAATGGCAAGAAGAGGCGTTTTTAATCCTAATACTAATCCCATAAAAATCGTAACAATTTCTCCTATATTAGTAGCAATTAAGAAATGGATTGCCTTTTTAATATTATCATAAATATTTCTTCCTTGCTTTACCGCTCCTACTATTGTCACAAAATTATCATCTACTAATATCATGTCTGCCGCGTTTTTTGCTACATCTGTGCCATTTTGTCCCATTGCAATACCGATATCTGCATTTTTTAGTGCAGGCGCATCATTTACCCCATCTCCTGTCATAGCTACCACTGCTCCTGTACTCTGAAAAGCTTTTACAATTCTTACTTTATGCTCTGGCGATACTCTTGCAAAAACAGAATATCCCATGATATTTTTTTCTAATTCTTTTTGCGATATTTTTTCTAATTCTGCTCCTGTAATACTTTTATCTCCACTTTTCAAAATGCCTAACTCTTTGGCAATGGCTTTGGCAGTAATGACATGGTCACCTGTTATCATTACGGTTTTAATTCCTGCTTTTCTGCAAGTAGCTACCGCTTCTTTTACGCCTTCTCTTGGAGGATCTATCATGCCTATTAATCCTACAAAAATAAGCTCATTTTCTATTTCTTCGCTTTTTATTGTGTTTGGTAACACGCTTTGCATTTTATAGGCAACTGCAATTACTCTAAGGGCATTTTCTGCCATTTTTTCATTCTGTTTTTCTATTTGTTCCTTTATGTGAGGAGTAAGGCTACTTATTTTTTCTCCGTCTTGATAATAGGAGCATCTCTCTAATAAAACATCTGGCGCTCCTTTACATACAATTTGATATTGTCCTTCTTTTTCATGGATCGTACTCATTCTTTTTCTATTAGAATCAAAAGGGATATCTGCTACTCTTGGTGCTTCTTTCTCTAATTTTTCTTTTCGAATGCCTTTTTCTATGGCTCCTCTTACAATAGCAATTTCTGTTGCTTCTCCTACTAATTCTTGTCCTGCTTCTTTTTCTTCTGCTACTACATCACTACACATAGTTCCAAACTGAAGGGCTAGTTCTTCTTTTGTGCTTCCCATAGTAAACACTTCTCTTACTGTCATTTTATTTTGAGTTAATGTTCCTGTTTTATCTGAACAAATAACGCTACTACTACCTAATGTTTCTACTGCTGGTAGATGTCTAATAATACTGTTTTTCTTTGCCATTTTTGTTACACCTATCGATAATACTATTGTAACAATGGCTGGCAACCCTTCTGGAATAGCTGCCACAGCAAGTCCCACAGAAGTCATAAACATTTCTATTGGAGATATTTGTTTCAATAGCCCTATTACAAAGATAAGAGTGCATATTACTAAGCAGGCTATTCCTAAGGCTTTTCCTACTTCTGCTAACTTCTTTTGAATTGGTGTTTGAGGAGCTTCTTCCTCCATAATCATATTAGCAATTTGTCCCACTTTTGTATGCATCCCTGTTTGGGTTACAATTGCCTCACCATGTCCGTTCACCACTATAGTAGAGGCGAATACCATATTATACATATCCCCTATGCTTATTGTTTCTTCCTGAATGATTCCTTCTTGCTTTTCTACTGCTACCGTTTCTCCTGTAAGGCTAGCTTCTTCTATTTTTAAATTCGATGCTTTTATAATTCTAGCATCTGCTGGCACGTAATTTCCTGCTTCTAAAAGAATAACGTCTCCCGGTACTACTTCTATTCCTGGTATGGTTTGTACCTTTCCCTCTCTTTTTACTTTTGCCGTAGGTGCTGTCATATTCTTTAATGCCTCTAATGCTTTTTCTGCCTTTGCTTCTTGTAAAACTCCCATCATCGCATTCACTATTACGATGGCTATAATAATAATGGAATCCATATAGTCTCCGCTTCCCTCTATGCTTGCTACTACTGCTGAAATAATGGATGCTATAATTAAAATAATAATCATAAAGTCGTTAAATTGTTTAAGAAAACGTACTAGCAAGGATTCTTTTTTCTTGCTTGTCAGTTCATTTGGTCCCTCCTTTTGTAGTCTTTCTTTTGCCTCTTTTCCAGATAAGCCCTGCCTAATACTTGTCCCAAGCTCTTCTTCTACTTTAGAAATTCCTTTTGTATGCCACATATTTATCCTCTCCTTTGTATATGATTTATCCTATATATATGCAAGGCTTATCCCATAATATTCTTTTTTCACTTATCTTTTTAGTTTACATATATTATTAACAAAGGAGGACTTAGATAACTATGTATTGCAGTTTTATTTTACTTGCTATTTGTGTTAGTATCGATTCTCTTGGTATTGGCATGACCTATGGCTTGAAAAATACCCAAATTACTTTTTGGGCTAAATGGATTTTATTTCTCGTTTCTTTTTTTATTACGAGCCTATCTTTATTAACTGGAAAAGCCATTTCTGCCTTTTTGCCCTCTAGTGTTACAAACCTTATAGGAACGCTACTTCTTATTCTTTTAGGAATATGGATGATAACACAGCCTTCTAATGCTGATTCTGATCATTCTAATCACATTGATAGTAAAGAAGCTATTTTTCTGGGAGTAGCTCTTTCTTTGGATGCCATTGGTATTGGAATAGGAAGCAGTATGATTGGGTTTCATTCCTTTATTTTTCCTTTACTAGCTGCTCTTTTCCAACTGATTTTTTTAAGTTTTGGTAGCTACATTGGCAGAAAAATACAAAAAAATTCCCGACTGCCTGAAAACATCTGGAATTTAATCTCCGGTATTCTATTAATTGCTATTGCTGTCACTAAATTGATTTTTTAGTTGATTTTTATGTTAAGTCGTGATATAATCATTAGCATGCAACTTTAGTTTTGTATGTAAAGGAGGATTTTATATGAACAATACTAGAAGTATTCGATTCAATTTTGTGGAAAGTAGTTCTCGGTCAATCTTATTAACCGATGAGCCTGCCCTGATTGATACTATAAACCAGGAGATTGCTTCACTTATATATAGCGTAAAACATTCTTCTACTAGTGGTTCTCAGCCTTATATTGAAAAAATAGGGGCTGGAACTTACAAGGTAAGTTATTCCGGCTATATGAAAATTATGGCCGCAATTGCCTATCATATGAAATCTTAACGCCAAAGCCCCAGTAGACTTCTGGGGCTTTTGGTAATTTTTATTCAAAAAGTCTCATTTAATTCAGGGTTAAATGGACATTTTAATCTTTATGTCGATTATTGTCCTAATCTCATAGATAACAATTTACTAATACCATTTTCCTCCATGGTTACACCATATACGGCATCTGCAGATTCCATAGTTCCTTTCCTATGGGTAATCACTAAAAATTGTGTTTCTTTACTGAATTTTTTTAGGTATTCTGCAAATCGATACACGTTGACATCGTCTAATGCTGCCTCTATCTCATCTAGGATACAGAAAGGTGCTGGATTAATTTTTAAAATAGCAAATAATAGAGCAATTGCTGTAAAAGCTCTTTCTCCACCTGATAATAGCATCATATTTTGTAGTTTTTTTCCTGTTGGTTGTACGCGAATATCAATACCACATTCTAAAATATTATTTTCATCTTCTAAAATAAGTTCTGCTTTTCCTCCACCAAATAATTCTACAAACACTTCATTAAAATTTTGGTTAATTACCTTAAATTTCTCTGCAAATTGTGTTTTCATAGTTTCTGTCATCTCTGCAATCATTTTTCTCAAATTAGATGCTGCATTTTCTAAGTCTAGTCGTTGTTCTGCCATAAAGTCATATCTTTCTTTTGTCTTTTTATATTCATCTATAGAATCTATATTAATGCTTCCTAAATCTCTTATGGCATTTCTTAGCTGATTTACTTGTTTGGTTGCTTGTTGTACGTTACTTGGTTTATGATAGCCTTCTGCATGATTTGGTGTTATTTCATATTCTTCCCATAATGTATTAATGGTATCTTGAATATCTTGTTCTATTTTATTTTTCTTGATATCCATTTTTACAATTTGTTCTTTTAAGTCTTCTAATACTTTGAACTGACTTTGTATTTCTTCTTCTTTTTGTTTTAAACTTCGTTGTTTTTCTACTCTTGTTTGTTTGCAAGTTTCTACTTCTTCTCCACTATTTGTTATACGCTCATTTATTTTTTCTATTTCTATTTCAAATTCTTTTATTTTTTCTTGCAAACTTTGATTTTCTTCCACTGCTTTTTCTATTTGCTGCTGTTTATTTTGCTTACTAATTTTTTGATTTTGTATATCTTGATCAATTCTTTCTATCATTTCTTCCATAGATAGACTACTTTCATCAAAAGAAGAAACCGATATTTTTAAATTGGTGATATCTAAATTTAAATTGTCTATATAAGCTTGGTTATCTTGATTTACTTTCACAAATTCTGCAATTTCTAGCTGTAATTTTTCCATTTCCTTGCCTATTTCTTGTACTCTTGCTTCTAATCTTTGTTTTTCTGCTCTATTTTCTGTCTTTTGCTCTTCTGACTTTGCCTCCTCTTCTTTTTGCTTAGCAAGCCTTTGCTCTAGTTTTTGAATAGTTTCTTCTATCGCAATTATTTTCTGTTTTTCTGCTCCATAAGTAGCTTCTATTTCTTGCCTTTGATTCTGCATACTTTCTACTTTTTCTAACAAGGATTGGTTGCCATTTTCATATTCTTGTTTTTGTTTTTCTTCTTTCTCTAATTCTTGTTTCATGCCTTGTAACTGCTTTTCTAGTTCTTCTATTTCTCTTCCTCTTCCTAAAATGTTCACTGTTTTATTGGCTACACTTCCTCCTGTCATACTACCAGAACTATTTAAAATATCTCCTTGTAATGTGACAATACGAAAAGCATAATGGTTTTGTTTGGCAAGTTTTATAGCAGAATCCATATTTTCTACAATGACGGTTTTTCCTAGTAAATTAGAAATAATTCCCTCATATTGTTTTTTACAACTTACTAAGTTAGATGCTACGCCAATCACTCCTTCTATTCCTTTTTGGTTTAAATTTTCTAAAGGTCTTGCTTTTACACTAGTCATTGGTAGGAAAGAGGCTCTTCCAAGATTTTTATCACGTAAGTACTGGATTAACTTTTTCGCATCTTCTTCTGTTTCTGTTACAATGTTTTGAAGAGCAGCTCCTAAAGCCATCTCTATAGCAGTTTCATATTCTTTTGGCACAGAAATTAAATTGGCAAGTACACCATGCATGCCTTTTCGCAAGCTTTCTTCTTTATCACAAGCAAGCAGTAAACTTTTTACACTTTTATTGTAGCCTTCTTTTTCTCTTTCCGTTTCTTCTAAAAATTGTTTTCTGGATTGTTTCATTCTTATCTCATAAGATAGCTGATTTATTTTTTCCTCAAAACTTTTTCTTTTTTGCATGCTTTCTTGTTGCTCTTTTGCTATTTCTTCTTGTTTTTTTATCGTCTCATTTCTATTTTTTTCTATTTCATAAAAGTTTTTATTTAGCTCTTGTTTTTGCATACGGGCACTATCTAATTCTGCAATAGTTCCTGTTATTTCTTGCTTTAAGGCTTTTTGTCTTTTTTGCAAGGTCTCCCACTGCATATCTTGTGCATTTATTTTTCCTGCCATCTCATATTTCTCGTTTGTATATTCCTCTACAGCTTTCTTTTTCTCTTCTATTTCTAGTTCTTTATGAGATAGCTTTTGGGTTAGTTCTTTTAATTCCTCTTCTTTTTGTGTTAATTCTTCTTCGAATTTTTTTCGGTTATCTTGCAAATTTTCTTTTTTATCTTGTTTCTGCTTTTTCTCTTCTTCTAATTCTTGTATCCTTGTTTCTACTTCTTTTATTTCTTCTGCAAAACGTATTCTGTTTTCTTCATTGCTAGCCATTCTTTGTTTGGCTACATTGGTTTCTGAATTCATTTTTTCAATTTGATTACTACTTTCAAATTTTTCGTTTTGCATCTCTTCTATTCTTTGTGTTATCTGATTAATTTCTTCATTTAGTCTTTCTTTTAGCCTACTTGCCTCTTCTTGTTTGGTATTTTCTGCATCATATTGGGATTGCATAATATCTTCGTCTCTTACAAGTGCCTCTAATTTTTCTCTGTAAGATTCTATATTGTATAAAAATAGCCCCACTTCTACTGTTTTTAGCTCTTCACGTAAATCTAAAAATTTTTTTGCCTTTTCTGATTGCATTTTTAAAGGCTCTAGGCTTCCTTCGATTTCCGATAAAATATCATTAATGCGCAGTAAATTTAATTTCGTTTGTTCTAGTTTTTTCTCTGATTCTGCCTTTCGTGTTCTATATTTTACAATTCCAGCAGCTTCTTCGAATACTCTTCTTCTATCTTCTGATTTATTACTTAAAATCTCATCAATCTTGCCTTGCCCAATAATAGAATAGCCATCTTTTCCAATTCCTGTATCCATAAATAATTCTAGAATATCTTTTAGTCGGCATGGTGCTTTGTTGATAAAATAGCCTGTTTCTCCACTTCTATATAGCTTTCTGGTAACCGTTACCTCATTATATTCAATAGGAAGCTTTCCATCTGTATTATCAATCACAATAGAAACTTCCGCAAAACCTAAGGATTTTCTATTTTGTGTTCCTGCAAAAATAATATCAGAAGAGTTACTTCCTCTCAAAGATTTCATACTTTGTTCTCCCAGCACCCATCTGATACTATCGGATATATTACTTTTTCCAGAACCATTTGGTCCAATTACTGATGTAATACCAGGTCTAAATTCTAGCACGGTTCTATCTGCAAAAGACTTAAATCCTTGCAATTCTAATCGTTTTAAATACATATTTTTCACCTTTACTTATTTGCCTAAATTTTGTCGTTTTTTCTTGTTTAAATTATATCGATACTCTAGTGAAAAGTCAAGCTAGGCTCTTGTTTTTTCTTTCTAGTCATGCTATGATAGTAAAAAACAAAAGAGGTAATTTATGAACGATAAAATTGATTTTTATAGCCCTACGAATTTAAAATCCTATAATTTAGATGCTACTATGCGTTATCAATTAGCTATGTTACAAAATTTAGATCCTTTTACCAGGAGGCATAGTGAGAATGTAGCCAATCTAGTTTGTAGAATATGTGAATATTTAAAATTTAAAAGAGTATATATTGTGTATGCCACTATTTGTGCCTATTTACATGATATTGGTAAATTGAAAATTCCATATGAAATTTTATCTAAGCCAGGTCCTTTAACTCCTGAAGAATATGAAATCATGAAAAAACATACCACTCTTGGTTATGATATATGTATGCATGATTTAGAACTAAGACCTTATGCAGATGGTCCTTTATATCATCATGAAGCATTAAATGGTACAGGCTATCCCCAAGGCTTAACCAAAAAAGATATTCCTTACGTTGCTCAAATTATTCGTGTAGCCGACGAATATGATGCTATTGTAACGAAAAGACAATACACAACACACATTAATATTTCCGAAACCTTAAAAGAACTAATTAAAGATGCCAGACCTGAAGAATATCTAAAACCAATTGCTTTAGATATGTTAAGGGAGAATTATAAAGTAGGAAAAATTGATAGCACGGCATTAAAGGCTTTATTTAAGGTAGTAATTGATGATATTTATTATGAAATTGCTTGCGTTATGGACTATATTAACTTTTTAAAAGATGAAATAAAAAGATTACAAACCGTTGCCAAATATGGTGAAAAACGAGATAAGGTTAAAAAAGATTCTGAAAAGAAATATTACGAAGAAGGCATGAAAATTCTTTTGAAACAAGGGGAAACGCTTGACAATTATAATCAAATTTTAGAAGAATACATCACTGCTGTTGACACAAGAGAACATGTCAAAAAACGCTTATATGATGAAATTAAAATTATTAAAAAATTGAGAGTGTAAAAAGAATGTGAACTTTAGGGACGTTCCTTAAAGTTCACAAACCAAAACTAACACCTAGTGCATTATTAATTTTTTCCATTACCACTTCATCATCAATATGCCCAATTTTTTCTTTTAATCTACTTTTATCAATTGTACGTATTTGTTCTGTGAGCACAATCGAATCTGACTTTAATCCATTATTTTGTGAGCCTATTTCTATATGAGTAGGTAATTTATTTTTTCCTGTCTGAGAGGTAATTGCTGCTGCAATTACAGTGGGACTATGCTTATTTCCTATATCATTTTGTATGATAATAACCGGTCTAATTCCTCCTTGTTCTGAACCTACTACAGGACTTAAATCCGCATAGAACATATCTCCTCTTTTTATTACCATTTGTGAATCACTCCTACTATTTTTACGTATCGAAAGTGCCTTTGTTAATTTATTTTAAACATGCGCATTTTTAAGATATTTCTATCTTAGTATATGATATGTAAATTGTGGTATTTTGGTTAATATCCTGTACAATTAATTTTGTTGGTTTTCCTGTTTTTGTGTCTATATAAAGTTTTTTGTACAAATTGTATTTATTACCTGTTTCATTTTTAACTTCTAATACAATTTGTTCCTGCTCTACATTACTTTTTTTATTCTCATAGTTTTGATAATCGTTTATAAAACTATTCAGCCATAAATCATTACTTACTACATAGGGATAATTTTCATATAGCGTGGTCAAATTTAGTTTTTGATTAGTTATCTTCAAATTTTGTCCATCATATTCTGTAATAATTCCTGCAATATGACTTGGTTCTAATACTTCTTGTCTTTCTATATTGTGTTTACTGTAAGTTTGTTTTATTTTATATTGATTACTATTTTTATTACTTTGTACTTCTACCAACATTTCTGCTGTATACTGCTCCATATTTAAAATACTTTGTATCATTTCTTCTTCCGATCGATTAGTTATAGTATTTCCATTTTCTTTTGTTTTATCACAAAATAGGAAAAAAATAAAAAAGGAAATAATGCCAATTCCTAATAGGATAATAGATAGAATTTTTATTTTTTTATGCATAGGATATTTTCCCCTCCTGTTATTTCTTATTCTATCTATATTCCTAAATTTTGAAAGTATTCGGTAAAGCTTTGTACCAATTCCTTTTTTGTTTCTATTGTATTTATCTTTTCTCTCATCTTTGCCGCTTCCGGCATATTTTTTAAATAAGCACATAAGTGCTTTCTTAATTCTTTAATTCCTACTGTCTCTCCTTTTTTTTCTACCTCCCAATCGATATGTTGCAAAATCGTTTGTAATTTTTCGTCATTACTAACAGGTAATGTTTCTTTTCCTTGCAAAAAGCTAATAATTTCTCGTAACAGCCATGGATTTCCTACAGCTGCTCTTCCTACCATAATGCCATCTACTTTTGTTTGCTCTATCATGGAAGCCGCATCTTCTTTTGTTTTAACATCACCATTTCCGATAACTGGAATAGAAACAGCTTCTTTTACTTTTCGAATCATTTCCCAATCTGCTTTTCCTGCATAATATTCTTCTCTCGTTCTACCATGCACGGTAATAGCAGATACTCCTGCTCTTTCTAGGCGTTTGGCCGCTTCTACTGCTACAATATGCTCTCTATCCCATCCTATTCTCATTTTTACTGTAATAGGAACTTTTCCTTCTGCCGCTTTTACTGCTACTCTTGCAATTTCTTCTGCTAATGGTAAGTCTAATAATAACTTGCTTCCATCTCCGTTTTTTACAATTTTAGGAGCTGGACAACCCATATTGATATCAATCATTGTTGCATCTTTTTCCACTAACACTTTCACTGCATAACTAATGGCTTCTTTATCACTTCCAAAAATCTGCACCGATACAGGTTCTTTTTCTTTATTTCTATCCCATAACGAAAACGTTTTTTGGTCATGATAAAAAATCCCCTTACTGCTTATCATTTCTGTGCAAACTAAACCTACTCTTCCTACTTGCTTTACAATCCTACGAAAAGGATTATCGGTTAGTCCTGCCATAGGAGCTAAAATTACATTATTTTCTAAGCTTACATTTCCGATAGTTAATGGTTTTAATAACACTTTGATTTCTACCTTTCTAATACAATTTCCGGTAGCTCTTAAGTTCTACCGGAAAATAATACTTTATTCTACAAATATTGCTTTTTGTCTTCTTCCACTAATATTTAATAATAGTGCAATTAAAATTAAGTTGGTAAGCAGTGAACTTCCTCCATAACTTACAAATGGCAATGGAACACCGGTAATAGGAAGAAGTCCTATCGTCATGCCTATATTTTCTACCATATGAAATAAGAAAATACCTGCTATTCCCGCTGCTATATAAGAACCTAAATCGTCTTTGGCTGTTTTTGCCACATAAATTGCTTTTGTAATTAATACAACATAGACAATAACAATTCCTGCTGTTGCTACAAATCCCATTTCTTCTCCTATAACAGAAAAGATAAAATCTGTTGTTTTTGGATATAGAAATCCTAACTGTGTTTGATTTCCTTTTAATAATCCCATTCCCAAGAATTGACCAGAACCAATAGCTAATTTGGACTGTATGACATTATAGCCTGCACCTCTTGGATCTAAATCTGGATTTAAAAATACATCTATTCTAGTTTTTGCATGTTCTGGTAATATAAAGAAATATAGTAAGGGAGCTGCAATTACTACAATTAAAATGGCTCCAATAATATATCTTTTTTTGATTCCTGCAACAAATAGCATAAACACAGTAGCCATTAAAAAGGCAAGTGCTGTTCCATAATCTGGCTGTTTAATAATTAATAAAACGGGAACTGCTACAACCATAAGAGCTAATAGTAGTCTAGTAGGTCTACTTAGCTCATCTCTTCCTCTTGCTTGTATTTTGGTAATAACTAAGGCAAATACAATAACTGTAAAGATTTTAGCAAATTCTGACGGTTGAATAGAAAATGATCCCAAATTAAACCAACTACTTGCTCCATTGATGGATTCTGTAAATAAAACAGCTACCAGTAATATTAATACAATTCCATAGACAATAGGTGATATTTTCGCTATCCATTCATAGTCTATCACTATCACTATTATGACAATAGGAATACTAATTCCTAACCACATTATCTGCCTTTTTAACTCTTCATATTCTGTATTTTGCGTTGCAGAAAATAGTGCTACTAATCCTATACCAATTAATAAAATGGTACAAATTAGTATTCCCCATTCTATATTTTTCCAAATTTTTTTCCTCACGATTCCTATCCTTCCTTTTCTAAAAGTACAAATTTGGTTGGAAAAGAATTGCCATTTTTCTAAGCCTCTGCTTTTTCATCATCTTTTGTTTCTAATGGTTCCTCTACTATTTTTTCACTTTCTATAATTTCTTTTTCTGTTTTTTCTATGCCTTCTTCTTTATTTTCTTCTACTGGTGTGTTGTTATCTTCTTGTTCTTCCTTAGCATTATTTTCATTTTGTTCTAGTTGCTCTGCCTTTTCAATCACTTCTTCTGCCTTTTTTACTTCCTCTTGAATTTTTTCTTTTTGCATGGTTTCTTCTTTTTCTTTATTTTCTTGCTTTGGCATTGTTATTTTTCTAGATTCATCTTTAATACTAACAATAGGAATATTAGCATAAAGAGCAGGTGCACCTATTGTACCATCGCTATTCGTTTTATTAATTAGCTTAACATCAATGGCACTTTCATCTGCATCTACATATTTTTTGATGACTTCTATAATTTCTTGTCTCATTAATTCTAAGAAATCAGCAGAAACATTAGCTCTATCTTGCATTAATACTAAATGTAATCTTTCTTTTGCTGTATCTTTAGAATCTGCTTCTTTTTGCTTCGTAAATTTCTTAAAAAATTTTGTGATACTCTCGAACATCCTATTTCCTCCACTTTTGATTTTTTATTTTTTAGAGAAAATTCTTTTGATTTTTGCCATGAACCCTTTTTCTCTTCCAGGAATGGTTATTTCTACATTTTCTCCTAATATTCGTCTTGCAATTTCTGTATATGCCTTCCCAGAAGGAGCCTTATGATTCGATATAACAGGTTCTCCTTTATTGGTTTGTGTAATAATATATTCATCATCTGGCACTACTCCAATTAAATCAATAGATAATAAATCTACAATATCCTCTACATCCATCATTTCACCTTTTTTTACCATATTAGGACGTAATCTATTAATGACTAATTCCGGATTTTTGATTTCAGAAGCTTCTAATAAACCAATAATTCTATCTGCATCACGAATAGCAGATATCTCTGCTGTTGTTACGACAATGGCTCTATCAGCCCCTGCTACTGCATTTTTAAAACCTTGCTCAATTCCTGCTGGGCAATCTACTAGAATATAATCAAATTCTTCTTTTAGTTTTTTGGTTAGTTCTATCATTTGTTCTTCATTTACTGCACTTTTATCTCTTGTTTGCGCTGCTGGAAGTAGGAATAACTCGTTAAAACGTTTGTCCTTTATGAGAGCTTGTCTTAATTTGCATTTTTCTTCTACAACATCTACAATGTCATAGACAATTCTGTTTTCAAGTCCCATAACAACATCTAAGTTACGAAGCCCAATATCGGTATCTACTAGCACTACTTTTTTTCCTCTTAACGCTAGAGCAGAACCTAAATTGGCTGTTGTAGTTGTTTTTCCAACGCCTCCCTTTCCAGATGTTATTACTATAACCTCACCCATATTTTTTCCTCCTTGAACGGTTTGTGGTTCCTTTTTGCATATCTTTTTATTTTTTCTATAAAAATGCATATTTTGAATACATATATCATATACGGAAATCCAGAAAAAGTCAATGTTTCCACATAAAAAAAAGAAAAAATGTCCCTCTCTAGCTCTGACCTTTTGTGGGACACTTTAACGAAATATTAATAATAATCTTGCTGGCTTAATATTGGATAAGTAAATGTCATACCTTTTTGTGATACTTTTCCATTCGGAATATGATCCTTTTGCATAGTACTTTGACCTTTACATAGATAAGCTGTTTTCATTGCGTGGGTTGGGCTTCCTCCTCCCACTATAGCAGGGTCATTCCATGTACTATCTACGGCATACCAATTTTCTCCTATTTGCACATAATTCCACATATGGGCTTCTGTTTGCCCATCTGTATTGGTTGCTGTTCCTGATACGATGACACATGGAATATCTATGGCATCTAATACATATTTTAATGCCTTAGCATATCCCTCACACACTACTTGTTTTTCTATTAATGCTCCATATATATTTCTTGTATTTGTTCGATTTAATGTTTCGTCATAGGTAATAGTATCCACTAAATAGGTATTTAGCTGTGCCATTTTTTGATAAGTGTTACCGGTAAGTTGTGACACAATGGTTTGTTTTGTATTTTCTAGTTCTGCTAACGTCTGCTCTACCATTTGTTTAGAGGTATATCCCTGTGCGAAATAGTTACTATTTTCCACTGGTCCTATAGATACGGTATAAGTACTATGATTCCAAAAAGTTGTCTGTTTCGTATACAAACGCACTTTTGAACTGTCTATATAAAATAAATCTACTCGATCTGTATTAATAGCATCCCATGCATCTTGATAAGCTTGTTCCAATCTAGCGGAACCATCTTCTTGTTCTAAAAGTTCTTGAAAGGTATCTCCCATATCGATGGTATAATTTCCTGTTTTCATTTCTTCTATATGATTTTCTATTGCATCATATATTTTTTTAGCATCTTCTCCTAATTGTGAATAAAAATAACCATTACTTTCTTGCATTGTATTTTCTGTTGTATTAGAGTTGCTGGTTTCTACTTTTAATACTGGCTCTACAATATTGGTTTGTTCATATTGCATTTCGTTCTTTATGTTACTTTCACTCATCATATTTTTTACTGCACCAGATGTTTCTTCTGTATTTCCTTCATTTGGCAACAATTCCATGCCAGATTGTTTCATGATTAAAATTCCCAATATTATTATGATGAAAATAATCAAAATGAATACGATTTTTCCAAAGTTACTCTTCTTCTCCATATTTTCCCTCCTCTTCTTTTTCTTTTATGATTTTCTTTATTTCTTTCATTCTTGAAATAGCTGTAATATAGCCTATATTATAACAATAATCTATTTTTTTAATATTGAATACACTCGCTTCTGACAAATCCAATTCTAATGTATAATCACTTTCTTTTACTGCTTCCTGCGAACGATTATCGAAAAGAATATCTACTGCTTTAAATGCAATATCATAAGCATTTTTTGGTTTGAAACTCAACCCCGCACTAAATTTTACAGAAAGTACTTTATCTACTCCTAATTTTCTTACTTCTTTCGCTGGCAGATTATCTAATATTCCTCCATCTACAAATTGATGTCCTTCATATGTACATGGTTCAAATAGAACTGGATAGCTACAGCTCGCTCTTACTGCTGTTTCAATTGCTATGCTATTCAAATGATTTTCTTCTATAGCTTTATCGTTTGTAAAAACATATTCCTTACTGTTTAAAATATCTACTGCCGGTATAGCAAGTGGCATTTTAATATCTGCGATATTGTTTATATTTTTTGATTTTGCACATTCTTTTACTGCAATCTCTATACTCTCTCCAGATAATAACCCATATCCTAAAATTTTTCTCGTTTTACGTACATTATTTACTACATGTTTTGGATTCGCTCTCATAATTTCTTTTGCAAAAAAATGAAAAATTTCTAACATTTTTTCCGTACTATATCCCATAGCATATAATGTTGCTACAATACTTCCTATACTCGTTCCTCCTATGGCATTTATGGTAATATGATTATCTTCTAACGCTTTTATTACTCCTATGTGTGCCGCACCTTTCACACCACCACCTGCTAAAGCCAAACCTAATTTCATGTTTAACCCCTTTCGCTCTGTCAAATTTATTTTATATTTTTTTGATAGATATCACTTTTTCTTTATGAATTCATCTATTTTTATTATATCGTATTTTCCTCAGTTTGGATATAGTATTTCAGAATTTTATTTTTACCATATTTATCCATAAAAAACTAGGTTATTGTACAGAAAAAGATATATTTAAAAAAATTGAACTTTAAGGAAGTTCCCTAAAGTTCAATTTTTTATTTTGTTTTTCTCCTGATAATATCATTTCTTGCAAAAATAGAATCAGGATGTATCATCTTTCTTTGTTTTATCATTTTTGGTATTGTAAAATGATCTATATCCCATAAAATGGCTTCATCCATGTCTCTTTTAGCTAGATTTTTTACTTGCTCTAATTCTTCTGTGTTTTCTCTTGTATCTTCTATTTTATCTGCTAGGAAAATAATTTTATCAAGCTTCGTCATATTTGCCCTACCTGTAGTATGATAATAAATAGCATCTTGCATTTCTTTGGTAAAATGGTATTTCTTTTTCGCTATATCTGCTCCTATTTTTCCATGTAATGTGACAGATTGTACTTTATCAAATTCATCCATTTCTATTTTATTTTGTACACAATATAAAAAATATTGTTCTTTTGTCATTTCTTTTGCAATATCATGCACTAATCCTACAAGCATTGCTTCTAACGGATCTTCTCCATACAGCTCTGCTAATTCTTTTGCTTTTTGCATAGTTCCTATAGAATGTTCATACCTTGCTTCTGATACACTTCTTCTCACGTCTTTTTTTATGGTTTCTAACATATTTTCTTTTTGTTGACTAGATAAGGATAAAAAATAATTATCTTCTGATTTCATCATAAATTTCACCTCTTTCACTTCATTTTTCTTTAATTTCATCCGAACGTTCTGCTTCTTTCCTAAATTTACAGAAATAGTGAATGCGACCGAAAAAATTTAACTTTTAATATTTCACTACTAATCTATCAAATTTGGACCTTATATATTTTTCTAATTTTTCCATAAATTCGTCTGGTTGTATTTCATTTTTTGCCACCATTTCCAATCCCTTCTCCCAGCTAGCTGTTAATTTTGGATTGAGCATATCTGGCATAGAGGATTTTATCACATCATAGATAATTTCTCCTTTTTGAGTTGGCGTAATAATTTGTGTTTTATTATTAATTGTAATGTATTGAATCTTTTCTAGTTTTTTTATAATCTCTGCCCTAGTAGCACTTGTTCCAATACCTGCTCCTTTAATTTGCTCTCGCAATTCCTCTTCTTCTATTAGTTTTCCTGCATTCTCCATTGCCAGTATCATAGAGCCGGAATTGTATCTGGTAGGAGGAGAAGTTTCTGCCTCTTTTATTTCATAATTTTCTACACCTATTTCTTGTCCTTTTTTTAAGTTTTTTAGAATTTCCAATGGTTGTATTTCTTCTTCGTTTTGCTCTTCTTCTGTCTTTTTATCCACATTTTGTTCTTGTTTTGTGGATACCTCTTCTTTTGCTTTTGGTTTTAATACTTCTAAATACCCTAAATCTGTGCATACTCTTCCACTGCTAGTAAATTGTTCTTTTTCTACTTGCACGGTTACGGCTATTTTCTCGTACTGTGCAGGTGGGTAAAAAATAGCTAAAAATCGTTTTACAATTACTCGATAAATTTGTTTCTGCAAATCTGGTAATTGCTGATAATTTTCAAATCCTTGCCCTGTTGGAATAATCGCATAGTGGTCTGTGATTTTGCTATCATTTACGTATTTGGTTTTTAATAAATTTGTGCTATATTTTTCTTTTACCATTTTTTCTATGTAGCCTTGTATTTCTGTATCTGCAAAACCTTTTGCTATACCATTTAAGTTTTTAGAAATTACTTTTGCCACTGCTGTAGATAATACTCTAGCATCTGTTCTTGGATAGGTTACTAATTTTTTTTCATATAAATTTTGAATAATTTCCAGAGTCTCATCTGGTTTTATTTTAAAACGTTTGGTACACTCATTTTGTATTTCTGCTAAATTAAATAATAGCGGTGCATTTTCTTTTTGTTTGCTTTTCTTAAGCTCTGTTATGGTTGCTTTTTTATTTTTCAAAGAAAGAATAAAGTTTTGTGCTTCTTCTTTCTTTTTAAAGCCATTCTCGTTATATAGTTTTGGAGACTCCCACATAGTGGATTCATTCGTTACTTTCCATTCCGCTGTAAAAGCCCCTCTTTCCTCTCCAAATTTACCAATCACTTTATAATAAGGTGTTTTTACAAAGTTTCTAATTTCTCGCTCTCTTTCTACTACCATTCCTAACACACAAGTCATCACACGTCCTACTGAAATAGAAGCTCTTTCTTCGTTGATTTGTTTGGCTACTCTTCTTCCATAAATAATAGAAAGCAGGCGTGAAAAATTAATTCCTATCAAATAATCTTCTTTTGCTCTTAAATAAGCGGAACTAGATAAACTATCATATTCGGATAGGTCTTTTGCTTCTTTGATTCCTCTTTTAATTTCTTCCTCTGTTTGAGAATCTATCCAAACTCTTTTTCTTTGCTTGTTTTTTACTCCTATTTGTTGTTCTACTAAACGATAAATATATTCTCCCTCTCTCCCAGAGTCTGTGCATACATAAATAGTATCTACATCTTCTCTTTCTAATAGATTTTTTATAATGTTAAATTGTTTTTGTACATTTGGTATTACTTCGTATTTATATTCTTTTGGTAGAAAAGGGAGGGTATCTAAACGCCATATTTTTAATTTTTCATCATACTTCTCTGGGTAGGACATGGTAACCAAATGTCCTACACACCAAGTAACAATCCACTCTGTCGACTCTAAGTATCCATCTTTTCTTGCCCCATTGATTCCAAGTACTTTTGCAAATTCCATTGCTACAGATGGTTTCTCCGTAATTAGTATACTTTTCGCCATTTTTTCTTTACTCATCCTTTTTTATCATTTCTTCGATATCTCGATTTGCTTTATTTTCTATTTGTCTTATTTTTTCTTTCGTATTCTCATCCTCGTAGTCTGTCATATGCAAAATTCTAGAAACATAGTTTCCTTCTTTTATTTTTTGCAAAGTAACACCAAAGTTAATATCATAAATATAGGTAACCCATATTACCATATGGTCTATATTTGTTTGAATTTCTCCATAGGAAATTGGCTCTTGTCTCATAAATTTTTCGAAAACAACTGATGTTATCGTTTCTTTTGAGGTATCTCTGTCCGAAAAAGCAATATTCCCCTGCAGTCCCGTTGCTAAGATAGTAGGAAAAATATCTGATTTATCTGCATCTCGAATAATTTTAGCATGTAATAACTCTCTTTCCTTTAAGCCATCCTCTATTTGTAGTTTATTGTGGTTTCCAATAGCTTTGCGAATGATATCGTCATACTGTGGGTCTGTTACAAATTCACGAATAAACCCTTGTTCAAACAATACTCTATTTCCTTCTTCTGCATGGTTTACGCTAATTTTATCTAAAAAAGTATGAAATCTTCTTACTTGCTCAAACCTTCCTATATCGTGCAATAAACCTATTAGCTTAGCCAATAAAATATTTTCCTCATCTAGTCCTAAGCTAGTAGCAATCCACTTGCTTTGCTCTTCTACTCTTTTAATATGCCCTATTTTTATTTTAATTTTTTCATCCTCTGGATTATAAGCTTTTATGTATTCTCTAAAAGCCTTTTCTGCTTTTTCTATATCTATCATCTTATTCCTCCCCATTTTAAAAATTGCCAAAATTTTGGCTTTATTTTGGCAATTTTATGATAATTTTATTATATCCATTTCTGAAGTATAGTTATTATTTCCATAAGCATAGATAATATAAATGATTCCATTTTCTCCTATAAAGAAATTATTTACATTGTCTGTTACATACATCGCATTATCTGGATCCCTTTGATAAATGGTTTGTCCTGCTGCTTGTGATATTGCTCCAGCATCTTCTGCTGCTTTTCTTACCACATTATCTATTTGCTCATTTACTTCTCTTGTTTCATATCCTTGACTTGTTAGCACATCATTCAAAATAACTTTTTGTCCTGTACTTAAATTATAATTATAGGTTTGTACAATCACTCTTTGCGGATTATTTCCCTCTTTTAAAGTAGATTTTATAATTAAAGAGAGAATATTATCATTCACATAAGCTACATAATTCACGTTATAAATAGTATATACTTGTGCATTATTTAATACATCATTTGCTTTATTAGCAAAAATACTTTGTGTTGTATTATTAAACTCTGCTGCAATTTCTCCATTAATATTAAACACTGGTAGATTGATATCTACACTATATTTTTCATCTTGCTCTTCTTGAATGTTATAAGCTGCATATACTAATGGTTGTTCTTCATGCCCTGCTAGCTTTTGCACACTACTGGTATCATAACCTTGTTCATGTAAATTATTATCAAATAAGTTGTCAAATTCTGCTTTTAATTCCTCCTGTGTTTGCTCTTGCTGTGGAATATTTCCCACTTGATTTTGTGAAGTTATTTCATTAAACTGTTCATTTCCTGCTACAAATATTTGATAGTACATCCCCACACCAATAGCAATTACACAAAATGTGCTAATAGCAATATATAATATTGTTCTTTTTTTCACTATGCTTTCTCTCCTTTTATTATATTACTCACTCTTATTGTATTTCTTTTATTTTTTCATGTCAATGTTTTTTCTTATTTTCTTTGTTAAAATTCTGTGTTTTTCCTATGAATATTTCCTTAATTTTATTGACTATTTTCCCTTTTTCATGTATGATATATACTGTTAAATTAGGAAAAAGGAGAAACTAAAAAAATATGTTATGTTCAATATGTCACAAAAATACAGCTGTGATTTTTATAAATAAACAAATGCCAGATAATTCTATCTCTACAGAAGGATTATGCTATGATTGTGCCAAAGAAAAAGGCATTAATCCAATGGATGCCCTATCACAGGGAGTAAATCTTTCTGAAGAAGATATTCAGGATATGACCAATCAATTAGAAAATATGTTAAATGATATGACAGAAAATATGGATATGAATGCCATGCTAACTAACGATATGGATAACAGTGATGAAGATAATGAGACAAGCGCCAACGGAAGTGCTATTCCTCTGGGTTCTATTTTTGCTAACATTTTTGGAAGATCTGATAATGCACAGTCTGCTAGTTCTTCTAATAACGAAAAGCGCAAAGTAAAAGTAGACAAAAAACCAAAGGATAAACGTAAAAAAGCATTAGATACCTATGGCACTAACCTAACACAAAAAGCAAAAACTAACCAGTTAGATGCTGTTATTGGTAGGGATAAAGAAATTCAAAGAGTCATTCAAATTTTAAATCGTCGTTCTAAAAACAACCCTTGTTTAATAGGAGAGCCTGGTGTTGGTAAAACAGCTATTGCCCAAGGACTTGCTATTAAAATTGCACAAGGAAGAGTACCTGCTAAATTATTAAATAAAGAGGTCTATTTACTAGACATGACTTCCATTATTGCAGGAACACAATTTAGAGGTCAATTTGAAGCTAGAATGAAATCCATTATGGATGAATGTAAATCTTATGGTAATATTATTCTTGTGATTGATGAAATCCATAATATTATTGGCGCCGGAGATGCCGAGCACTCTATGAATGCTGCTAATATTTTAAAGCCATCTTTATCGAATGGAGAGATTCAATTAATTGGTACTACTACTTTAAAAGAGTATCGTAAATATATTGAAAAAGATAGTGCCCTAGAACGTAGATTTCAACCAGTTTTAGTAGAAGAACCTTCTATTACCGACTCTATTGATATTTTAACCGGCATTAAAAAATATTACGAAGATTATCACAAAGTAAGTATTTCTAATGATGTGATTCGCGGTACCGTTATTATGTCAGAAAAATACATTCATGATAGATTTTTGCCAGACAAGGCAATTGATATTTTAGATGAAGCTTGTTCTAGAATTAACTTAAACAACAAAGAACTTTATCAATTAGAAATTTTGAAAAACGAGCTTAAAAAAGTACAAGAGCAAAAAGAGGAAGCTGCACAAGCAGATTCAGAAGAAGATTATCAAAAAGCAGCTGAATTAAAAGCAAAAGAATGTAGTTTAATAGAGCAAATAGAAAAAATTAGTAGTAAATTAAAACCTCAAGAATTAACGATGCAAGATGTTGCCGAAGTAATTGAAAACTGGACGAAAATTCCGGTTAAAAAAATTACAGAGGAAGAAACACAAAAATTGTTAAATTTAGAAACAAACTTACATAAACGTATTATTGGTCAAGAAGAAGCTGTTGCTGCAGTAGCTCGTGCTATTCGTAGAAATAGAGCAGGACTTAAAAGTACCAAACGCCCACCATCTTTTATCTTTGTAGGACCAACTGGTGTTGGTAAAACAGAGCTTGCTAAAAGCCTTGCTTATGAAATGTTTGGAGATGAAAATTCTATTATTCGTATGGATATGTCAGAATATATGGAAAGTCATTCTACTTCTAAATTGATAGGCTCTCCTCCAGGATATGTAGGCTATGATGATGCCGGTCAATTAACAGAAAAAATAAAAAGACACCCTTATTCGATTGTATTATTAGACGAAATAGAAAAAGCCCATCCAGATGTATTTAATATTTTATTGCAAGTGCTAGATGATGGCAGACTAACCGATAGCCAAGGAAATACCGTTAGTTTTGAAAACACCATTATCATTATGACATCTAACGCAGGTTCTAACTTAAATACCAATTCTATTGGATTTGCAGGTACTTCTACTACTAGTAAAAATAAAATTTTGGATGCATTAAAAGAAACGTTTAGACCAGAATTTTTAAATAGAGTAGATGAAGTGGTTGTATTTGACCCATTAAACAAAACTCAATTACTACAAATTGTAGATTTAATGTTGGAAGATACCAAAAAAGCACTAGCAGATAAGCACATTTTATTAGGCGTAGAAGAAAATGCTAAAGAAGAACTATTACAAAAGGGAACAGACTTAAAATATGGTGCTAGACCACTAAGACGTGCTATCCAAAGATATATAGAAGATGAACTTTCTGATAAAATTTTGAAGGGGGAACTTCAAAACGGACAAACTGTACAAGTTTCTGCAAAAGAAGGTAATTTCATTTTTTCTGTTTTATAAATAAATAAGTAACATTTAGGAGGAATATAGTTATGTTAAAATACGTACCCAATATATTAACAGTGATTAGATTTATTTTAGTACCTTTCATCTTAGTACTCATCTTTCAAGAACAATATTTAGCAGCCGTGATTGTCATTACCATTTCCGGCTTAACGGATATTTTAGATGGTACGATTGCAAGAAAGTATAACTATATTACAGACTTTGGAAAATTAGTGGATCCTCTAGCAGATAAAGTAACACAAATTTCTATTTTAGTCTCACTTGCCATTAAAAATATCATTCCTTTATGGATATTAATTATCGTTTTTCTAAAGGAAATATTGATGATTGCAGGTGCCTCTTTCCTTTATGGAAAAGACCTTGTAGTATCTAGTAGATGGTTTGGTAAGCTTGCTACTGTAGCTTTCTATATTGCTATTGTATGTTCTTTAGGAATTCGTTACTTTGGATTAGATTGGAATTTTGATATTTATATTTATTATGTGGCTCTTATTGCTACAATCTTCTCTTTAATCATGTATTTCGAAGAATTTTATAAAAAAGGATATTTGAATAAGAAAAAATAGATTTTTAGATATTATCTAAAATTTATTAAACTGTGCCTGTTGCACATTAAAAAATGTGACAAATGCTAACAAAATGCATTTATCACATTTTTTATTATATTATTTCGATGCAATTTGATACCAAACTCTAATCTTCCAATTTCCATCAGAATTTACAACTCTACTACCATCTAAACCAAATGTAACTGTTACGGTATCATTCGTATAACTTATATTAAAACCTGTCCAACCTTTATAATCACGACTGATTGCCCCTGCTCCTATAATAATTGCATTTTCTTCTCTATTGCCTCTACATTAGAATCATCAAAAATTCCATCACCGCTATTTACTAATTCTCCATATAAACTATTCAATTGTTTTTCTTCTTCTATTTGTGCCAATTCTGTATTTTCTTTCGCCTTTTGTGCTAAGGTTATAATTCCATTATCCCCTACTAGCATATTAATACTTACTCCTGCCAAGATGATTAACACTATTATAGTTACTACTAACGAAACCATCGTTATTCCTGTATTATTTTTCATTTTTTTACTCCTTCTTCTTATGTTTTCCATTTCTTTCACATTTATACCTTTATTGTACATTACCTTTTGGCTATTATCAAGTATTATTTTTATTTTCTCTTATTTCTTTTTTAACTACAATTCGTTTTATGTTATTTTGTTATTATATAAACTTATCGTGCGATTCTTCTTTGTTTATTCTTTTGTTGCTTTTGTTTGTTCATAGTTTATCCTCCTTGATTTCTCTAATTTCAAGGAGGATTATATATTTTCTTTATTTTTTGTTACCTTTTTATTTCTCTTTTTAGTGGATACTTATTTCCATAATCCTATAAAATTGTTAGAGTAAAGAAAACTTGATTTCCAGTAATCTTTAGTTCTTCTACATCTGTTAAATCATATTCAATTGGAACTGGCATTCCCGCATAAAAAGTTCCGCTATCTACTTCATCTAAATATACAGTTGCAGTTCCTGTGCCTCCTGTTCCTCCTGAAATATTTGTTATAGATAGATTTTTATAATTTTTATTTAAAGGAACAATAAGACATTTACTAGAACTTGAATTTACTAACAACGTTGAAAAAGTAATTTCATCACTATTATGAGCTGTTCCAACTACTTTATTCCCATTCACATAAGCAGTCTTTCCCTCTGCTATATCTTCTGCTGTTGCTGTTGCATCTTTTGTTCGTTCTTGTAATATTTTACTAATATTTTCTGCCATTGTTTCCGCTGTATCTGTTTCTACTGTAGTAACTCCTTCATTTGTTATGGCTGTTGCTATTATTTTTCTAAAGTTTTCTAATTTTTCTATGGCATCTGTCATAGAATCATCAAAAATCCCTTCTCCTCCCTTTGCTAATTCTTCATACAAATTATTTAATTGTATCTCTTCTTCTTCTCTTGCTATCTCTATATTCTCCCTTGCTTTTTGTGCCTGCGAGATAATTCCATTTTCTCCTACAGTTGCATTTAGACTAACTCCTGCCAAAATAATTAATACTACGATTGTTACTGCTAAAGTTATCATAGTAATTCCTTCTTCTCCACTCTTTTGTTTTGGCATAATTTTATCCTCCCTGCTATCTAATTTTACAGAGAGGATTATATCGTTTCTCTATTTTTCTTTACTCTTTATTTTTGCTTTTTAGTAGTTACTTATTTCCATAATTTTCGACTTTATTTTTAAAAATGTCCCACTTATCCCTGATTTAAATGGGACAGTGAGCATTATTCACGGTTACGAACTAACTTTTATTTTTCTAAATGAACTTTAAGGACTGCCCCTAAAGTTCACCCAAATATACTATTCATAATCTTCTATGGTTGCATTTAATTCTTCTTTTCCTACTACCTTAATTCCTTCTTCTAATCTTAATATGTCTGTTTCTGGTAAATAATTGGTAACAATCCCTGTCATTTCTTTTAATGTTTCTGTTCCGTCTTCTCCTATTTGATAAATGGCTATATATCCATCTTTTTCTCTTATCATATAGTGTTCTGGACATATGCCTTGTTGCTCACAATATAATGTAATTTCTTGATTTGTAAATTCTCCTATATCCCAATCTTTATATTTTTCTGCTACATCTTCTCTTGTTTTATTTACTAACTCTTCTGGTACATCTATTGTTTCTGTTGTTGTATGTTTACAACTTGCATAATAAGTTTTAAAATAAATGACTGCATTAGGAGAAATTTTATCTTCTCCTGTAGTGCTAGTCATAGCTAATTTATTTTCTGCTATTTCTCTATTTTCTTCTTTCTCTTGCACTTCTGCTCTTTGCTGATAAATTTCTTGCTGTGTATTTTCTTCTAGAATAATTTGCACTGTAATTGTTAAAACAACGGCTAAAATAATGGTTCCTATTAGCCCTATCATAAACCACTTTTTCATGTTATCTCCACCTCTTTATTGCTATTAGTATGGGATTTTTTTCTCTTTTTTATACAATTATTTTCCAATTTTGGTATTTATTTTTATTTTTCCTTCTTTGTTTACTTTTAGACTGATTTCTCCATTTTCATCTGTTCTATAAATTTTGGCACCTATCTTTTCTAACCTTTCTAAAACACCCTCATTTGGATGTCCAAAGGTGTTCGTTTCTCCCACACCAATTAAAGCAATTTTTGGTTTTATCATTGTTAAAAAAGACTGTATACTAGAGGATTTTGAGCCGTGATGGGCTACTTTTAACACAGTAGCCTTGCATAACTCTGTATTTTGATAGCATTGTAGAATTTCTTTTTCTGCTATTTCTTCTATATCTCCTGTGAATAATAAACTAAATTTCCCATAATGCAAATTTGCTACAATAGCATTATTATTGAGTGGATTTTCTGCTATCCATTCTGTTTTTGGCCATAAAATATCTAAGTTTACTCCTTTTTCTAATAAAATTTTATCTCCCTGTTTTACCCATATAGTTTGTATATTTTTTTCTTCTACGAATTTCATAAATTTTTGATAATTTTCTGAATCTACTTTTTGCTCTGCTACAATTACCTTTTTTACGGTTAATTTTTCTAGAATAGTAAATAATCCTTGCACGTGGTCTTCATCAAAATGAGATGGCATCATATAATCGATAGTTTTAATTCCTTTATTCAATAAGTAAGGAAGTAGCGTTTGCTCGCCCACATCAAAACTTGTGCTTTTACTCCCTCCTCCATCTACTAGCAAAGTTTTCTTTTGTGGTGTTATCACTAACATGCTGTCTCCTTGACCAACATCTATAAAAAAGATTTCTAACTCTCCTGGTACTTTATATAGCAATGTTAGAAGAACAACCATGAGTAGGAAACTTATCAAAACGGTCTTTCTCTTTTTTCTATACATTTCTTTTATTTGTGCTTTTCTTCTTTGGGACAATCTACCATATCCTATCCACAAAAATAGAAATATGTAGTAGAAAAGTATACCAACCACGGGTGGTCTTATTACACTTATATTAGAGAAAGGTAGGTTTGCACATACTTTTGCTACTAGCAGTAATAATTGTAACAGGCATTTTAATGACACAGCTATTATTATTGCTAAAGGCATGCATAAATAGGCACTTGCCAAAAATGCAATACCTATGAATATAATTCCTTCCATGAGCGGTGTAGCCAGCAAATTACCTATCCAAAAGGTAAAAGATAAAGTATAAAATAAATACGCCATAATGGGAAGTAAAATTAAGTTGGCACTAATAGTAATTATGAAACTTTCCTTTAGATAATTTTTACACTTTTCTAATAGTTTATGATTTTTCCCCTCGTTTGGATTTTGCTTTTTCTGAAAAAGAGGAATAAATAATAAAATGCCTATTGTTCCTCCATAAGACAAAATAAGGGAGGTATCCCATAAACTATACGGATTTTCTAACAATATCCACCACAAGCTAAAGCAAATACTACCTAGCCAATCTATTTTTTTATGACATAAATTCGCTACTATAGCATACATTGCCATAATACACGCTCTTACTACCGATGCAGTTCTATCTGTTAATTCCATGAAAAAGAATAGAAATAAAATGGTTCCTATTTTCCCTATTTTTTTGTCTCCTTTTAGCTGCGTTACAGCAAAAGTAACTCCCATCAAAATATAAGCTACATGAGAACCAGAAACAGCTAGAAGATGAGTTAAACTACTATTTTTAAAATTCTTTTCGATTTCTTCTTGTATCCCTTGTCTTTCTCCAATTAATATGCCTATAAATAAGTCTGCTTCCTCTTGTGGCAATACTTTCTTTACTTGTTCTATAATAGACTGCTTTACCGCCGTTACTGCTTTTTGCCACAAATTGCTATTTTCGTTTTTTAAAAGAGTAACATCATCTTCTTTACCTATAGCAATTGCATAAATTTGCTTTGTTTTTAAATAAAAACTGTAATCAAACCCTCCCGTATTTCTAGCTTCTGTTGGCATTTTTAATTCTACTTTTACTTTTATTTTATTTCCATAAACTAAATTCTTTTGTGCTTGTTTTCCCTTTTTTAGCTGTAACAAAATTTTGGTATTCTTTTGCAAAATTTGTCCATTTATGCTCTCTACTTGCATGGTATAATCCGTTCTATATTCTTTTTCTTTTGGCATGCTCACAATGGTGCCTATCACTTCTGCCTCCCCCATTACCTCTGCGTATCTTTGGCTATAATCTCTTTCTTTTTCTTGTATAAGTAGAAAGGCTAGGATAAAACTTATTGCCATGACGATAATTTTTTGATAGGAAATATGCCTTTGTACAATCCTAAGCATGCTATATTTTTTCTTTACATTTTTTAATAGTAGTATTCCTAATAAAAAGCATAGAAAAAAGACTATACTTAATTTTGGTAAGTATAGTCCCCCTATCAATCCTAATATCCAACCAAATAGAGCAATTTGCATTTTCTTCACCGCTTCTTTCTAAAAAGGAAAACATTTTCCTTTTTATGTATTGCCCCATTTTTCTTTTTTTAAATAACTCTTCTTGCTGTTTCATATCTTGTAGCATAACTACCAGATAATAAGGTAGAGATTTTTACACAATATCCTGTTCCAGAAGAGGCATGAATAAAGTTGCCATCTCCTATATAAATACCACAGTGACCTATTCCGTCCATGGTCTCGTAATCTTTAAAAAATACTAAATCTCCTAATTGTAAGTTTTCTTTTTCTACTGCTGTTCCTACCTTAGATTGTGCTCTAGCAGAATGACTAAGTGTTACTCCAAATTTTTGGTAAACATACATCGTAAATCCGGAACAATCAAATGTATTTGGTCCAGAACCTCCATAAACATACTTGCATCCTAAATAGTTTTTCGCATAATCTACAATTTGCTGACCAGTACTTGTTTGTACTACTGTTTGTTCTACTTGTGTATTTTCTTCTTGTGGTGTACTACTTACCTGCTCTTCTTCGTCTTGCGTTCTAGAGGTTTCTGTACCTCTAGATGTAGTTTCTGGTCTTGTAGTAGATACTAAGCTTTTGGAAATATAACCGGTTTGTCCATTTACTTCTACTTTATACCACTGGCTTGTTTCTGCAACTGCCTTTACGGAATTTCCTCTAATAAGAGAGGTAACAATTTCATAGTTTGTTCCAGGTCCTGATCTTACATAAACCGAAGAACCTGTTACATACATAGTTGTTTCTTCTATTGCTGTTTCTTGTTCGGTTGTAGCTGGAGTCTCCTCTGTAGTTGGTGTAGTTTCTTCTGGAGTAGTCGTTTGTGGTGTTTCAGTTTCTAAAGCATCCTGTCTTACCCATCCATTTAGATTTTCTGTCGCAATGTAACACCAATTTCCAGCCGTTGTGATTATTTCTACACTAGTTCCTTTCTTTTCTGTTCCTATTTTACTAGCTTGTATTAAAGGTAAGATGCTAATTTGTGTATCTTCTTTTAATACATTTTGTGTTGGCGTAGTTGTCTCTTCTGGCTGAGTAACCTCTGCGCTTGTAGTTTCTGTTGTTGTATTTGTAGTAGTATTTTCCAGTACATTTTCTACCTCGGTAGTTGCTACCGTTTCACTTACTTGTGTATTCGTTTGTGTCTCTTCTTCCTCTTCTACTCTCATATATTGCTTGCTCACATAACCTGCTGTTCCTTCATGTACTACACTGTACCATTCACCTTCTTCGCCTGTTATTTCTAACTTCTCATTATAGTCTAGTAAATCTAATATTTCTGAACTAGTAGAAGGGGCTTTTCTT
The DNA here is from genome assembly GCA_946493085.1 of uncultured Clostridiaceae bacterium. Taxonomy (GTDB): domain Bacteria; phylum Bacillota; class Clostridia; order TANB77; family CAG-508; genus UMGS1663. Next base: position 20,140 of record CAMMAC010000001.1, on the reverse strand, counting down.
AATTTCAATGTTTCTGTATTTACAATTCCTGTTGTAGCATAGCTACTAGCTGTCCATAAAAGTATAAAAATGCTTGTCATTCCTAATAGTAGCATAAAATTTTTCGCTTTCGATAACATGTATCATCTGCTCCTTTTTTTCTTTCATTTCGGACTTAAGTATATACTAAAAGAAGATAAAAAGTCAACCGTTTTGCCTTCTTTTTCAATATAATGTTTGACATATCAAAAAAAATGTAGTAATATATCTGTAGTGAATAACAAGTAACTTTCATTGCTATTGGTATTCACAATATATTAATATTTGGTCTATATTAATATATTGATTTTGTATTCATAGCTCTATTAAAGAGATAATACAAGGAACAAAAAAGAGTAGGAATCCACAACATTTCCTACTCTTTTACTATGTACTATTGTACTTAGTGTTGGTCTTTATGATTATTTCCATATACTAATATATCATATTGTATGTGATTTAACAATACTAATGTACAATCAGTTATTTTTCGACATCATTCGACTAATGTCCATTTAAGTCAGGGTTAAATGAGACATGTCTCAAAAAAGACTGACTTAAATGGACACCTGACCATTCGGTAGTTGCCTAAAATCTCTTGACAATTTTTGCCTCAAAGCATATACTTAAGACTAGCAATATGTTTTGAAAAGAGTAGGAAAATACAAAGAGAAAGGAATGAATGTGATGGATAACATTATTGAAATTAGATGGCATGGTAGAGGCGGACAAGGTGCAAAAACTGCTTCTCTACTTCTTGCTGATGCAGCTTTTAATACTGGCAAATATATTCAAGGTTTTCCGGAATATGGTCCAGAGAGAATGGGTGCTCCTATTACTGCATACAACCGTATTAGTAGCTCTCCTATTCGTATTCATAGTAATATTTATGAACCAGATTATGTAGTTGTTGTAGATGATTCTTTATTAGAGTCTGTTCCTGTAACAGATGGTTTAAAAGAAACCGGTGCTATTGTTATTAACACCACAAAAGATGCTACTTATTTAAAATCTGTTTTACATGGTTATAAAGGAAAAGTGTATACAGTAGATGCGAAAAAAATATCAGAAGAAGCACTTGGCAAGTATTTCCCAAACACACCAATGCTTGCAGCTATTGTTAAAGTCTCTGGCATTATGACGGAAGAAGAATTTATAAATGATATGCAAGGTTCTTTTAAGCACAAATTTGCAAAAAAACCTGAAGTAATTGAAGGTAACATGAAGGCTTTAGAGATGGCTTTAAAAGATGTTCATGAAGTAGAAATGTAAAGGAGGAAATAGAAAATGGCTGACGTAAAAATTAATAAAGATACTCCATGGCAGGAAATGACACCAGGTGGAGATATCTACGAAGCTGGTAATTCTGTTTGTTTTAAAACAGGTGACTGGAGAAGTGTAAAACCCGTTTTTATTCCTGAAAAATGTAAACAATGCGGTCTTTGTTTCCCAGTTTGCCCAGACAACGCAATTCCAGTAGGAAAAGATCAAAAAAGAACGGATTTTAATTATGATTATTGCAAAGGTTGCGGTGTTTGTGCTAAAACTTGCCCATTCGGTGCAATTGAAATGAAAGAAATTTAAAGATAGAAAGGATGAAAAATATGAGTATTAGAGAACGTTTAAGTGGTAATGAAGCATCTGCTATTGCTATGAAGCAAATTAATCCAGATGTTGTTGCTGCTTTTCCTATTACACCTTCTACTGAAATTCCACAATATTTTTCTACTTTTGTTAGTAATGGAACAGTAGATACAGAGTTTGTGGCAGTAGAAAGTGAGCATAGTGCTATGAGTGCTTGCATTGGTGCAGAAGCTGCTGGAGGAAGAGCCATGACAGCTACTTCTTCTAATGGTCTTGCTTTAATGTGGGAGATGGTATATATTGCCTCTTCTTTAAGGCTTCCTATTGTTATGCCTCTAGTAAACCGTGCTATTTCTGGTCCACTGAATATTCACAATGACCATTCTGATGCTATGGGTATTCGTGATAGTGGATGGATTATGTTGTTTTCAGAAAACAACCAAGAAGCTTACGATAATTTAATTATGGCCCATCGTATTGCAGAACATAAAGATGTTAGACTTCCTTTATGTGTTTGCCAAGATGGATTTATTACTTCTCATTCTATTGAAAATATTGAATTAATAGAGGATGACAAAGTAAAGAATTTTGTAGGAGAATACAAACCAGAGCATTATCTTTTAAATGATAAAGAGCCAATTGCTGTTGGTCCAATGGATTTACAAGCTTATCTTTTTGAACATAAATACCAACAAGCAAATGCAATGCGTGCTGCTAAAAAGATAATCTTAGAAGTAGCAGAAGATTTTGAAAAGATGACTGGTAGAAAATATAGTTTCTTTGAAGAATATAAATTAGAAGATGCAGAAATTGCCATTATTTGTATGAATTCTACTGCTGGAACAACCAAAGTAGTAGTAGATGCTTTAAGAGAGCAAGGCGTAAAGGCTGGTCTTCTAAAACTTCGTGTATTTAGACCATTCCCTGCTGAAGAAATTGCAAAAGCTGTTTCTCATGTAAAAGCTCTTGCTGTTTTAGATAAAGCAGAAAGCCTAAATGCTTGTGGTGGAGCTTTATTTACAGATGTTACTTCTGGTTTATATACCAATGGTATGCAAGTTCCTACTGTAAATTACGTTTATGGTATTGGTGGTAGAGATACTACTACAAAAGAAATTGAAGGTGTATACCAGGATTTACAAGAAATTGCATCTACTGGAAAAGTAGAGAATCCTTATCGTTATTTTGGATTAAAAGGAGGTGCTAAATAATGGCTTATAATGTAAAAGAAATTGTTGCTAATAAACCAGCAAGATTTACTGCTGGACATAGAATGTGTGCAGGTTGTGGTGCTCCTCCTGTTGCAAGAATGATTATGAGAGCATTAAAAGAAGAGGATCATGCTGTTGTTTCTAATGCTACAGGATGTATGGAAGTTTCTACTTGTATTTATCCTTATACTTCTTGGACCACTTCTTATATTCACACTGCTTTTGAATGTGCAGCTGCTACTTGTTCTGGTGCAGAAGCTGCTTACAAAGCAATGAAGAGACAAGGAAAATTACCAGAAGATAAGCATACAAAATTTATCACTTTTGGTGGAGATGGAGGTACTTATGATATTGGTATTCAATCTTTATCTGGTGCCATGGAAAGAGGTCATGATATGACTTATGTATGCTATGATAATGGTGCTTACATGAATACAGGTATTCAACGTTCTTCTGCTACACCTCGTTTTGCAGATACTACAACATCTCCAGCAGGTGATGTTATTCCTGGTAAAATGCAATCCAGAAAAGATTTAACAGAAATTATGGCATCTCATCATTTACCTTATGTTGCACAAACCATTGGAGTAAATAATTTTAAAGATTTATATGAAAAAGCTGAAAAAGCAATTTACACAGAAGGACCAACTTTCTTAAATGTACTTGCTCCATGCCCTAGAGGATGGGGTTATCCAACAGATATGTTAATGCAAATTAATAAATTGGCAATAGATACTTGCTATTGGCCTTTATATGAAGTAGTAGACGGTAAATATAAAATTACTTATAAACCTGCTAAAAAGCTTCCTATTGAAGAATTTTTGAAACCACAAAGAAGATTTAAACACATGTTTAAACCTGGCAATGAGTGGATGATAGAAGCTTTCCAAGAGGAAGTAGATAAGAGATGGCAAGAACTATTAGATTTAGAAGAAATTACAAATAAAAATAATGATTAGTAAAAAATGGTAGGTAATAACCTACCATTTTTTATTTTAGTTCTATTTTAATATTATTCATCTGAACAATTCAAAAATAAACTTGTTTTAGCACAAAATCTAAGGTGATTTTTTGTAGAAATTATAGTATTTTCCTATTCATAATAATAAAATACGATAGTACCACTACCAGCAAATCCAACATCACCACTAGAATATTTAATTGTAACAACATTTCCATTTACCGTTAATTGAAACGAAGTTGCTTTAACTGTATATGGTTCTGACCAAGAAGTAATAGAAGCAGTTAATAAATTTCCTCCTTGCACATAATTATCTAAATTATACGTTTGCGTAGTATTAATTCCTATACTAAAGGACATAGAATATTGCTTCACGTTACTTTGTTGTTTTCCGTCCTGATACCCCACATTATATCCATTATTATAACTATTATTTACATCCATTCCATTTCCTGTTATTTTCTGTCCATTTACATAGGCTGTTACTCCATTAGATAGATCATCCGCCATAGCAGTTGCATCCTTGGTTCTTTCCTGCAATATTTTACCTATATTTTCTGCCATGGTTTCTGCTGAATCTGTGCTTGCTGTACTTACTCCTTCATTCGTTATAGCTGTTGCTATTATCTTTCTAAAATTTTCTAGTTTTTCTATAGCATCTGCCATAGAATCATCGAAAATTCCTTCTCCTCCTTTTTCTAATTCTTCATACAAACTATTTAACTGTTCCTCTTCTTCTACCTTTGCCAGTTCCATGTTTTCTTTTGCTTTCTGTGCCATAGTGATAATTCCACTTTCCCCTACCGTCATATTTAAACTTACTCCCGCTAATATAATTAACACAATTATCGTCACTGCTAAAGTAATCATTGTAATTCCATTTTCTTTTTTCATTACGTTTTCTCCTTTTCTTATGTTTTCCATTTTTTCTATTCTTTATACTTTTATTATATCTTATCTTTTGGTTAATTTCAACATTTCTTTATTTTATTTTCTATTTATTTCTTTTGCTATGCAATTAATTTTATGTAATTTTCTTTTTATTTTTATACTTTCTTTTTTCTCAAAAAATAAAACAGAGATTTCTCTCTGCCTTCTAAAGTTTTAATTTCGATTAGTATTCTAATTTCCAATAATATATACCTGCAGTATTAGGATAAGATGAATATATTTTTCAGTCCCTACTATCTTTTCTCCATTTACATAGGCTGTTTTTCCTTCTGCTATATCTTCTGCTGTAGCTGTTACATCTTTTGTCCTTGCTTCTAATATTTTACTAATATTCTCTGCCATTGTTTCTGCTGTAGCAACTCCTTCATTCGTTATAGCTGTTGCTATTATCTTTCTAAAATTTTCTAATTTCTCTATAGCATCTCCCATAGAATCGTCAAAAATTCCTTCGCCCCATTAGCTAATTCTTCATATAAACTGTTCATTTGTTCCTCTTCTTCTATTTGTGCTAGTTCCATATTTTCCTTGGCTTTTTGCGCCATTGTAATAATCCCATTATCTCCTACCAACATATTGATACTTACTCCTGCTAAGATAATTAACACAATAATGGTTACGGCTAACGTTATCATGGTAATTCCATTTTCTCTCTTCATTGCTTTTCTCCTTTTTCTTATGTTTCCTATCTTTTATTTTAATACTTTTTATGTATTACCTTTTGGTTAATATTAAATCTTTTCATATACTTATTTTCTATTTAACTTTTTCTTTTAGCAATCTATTTTATGTAATTTTCATACTATCTTATTACTTTTTTAATAAATTTTTTCTTACTTCGTAATTTAGTAATATCTAATAGGCATAAAAAATTACCTCTAGTGACTAGAAATTTTTCCTTTATCACTCGAGGTTAATTTAAAAAATCATGTTTCATACATTTGGTATAAATGCATAAACATCAAATTGAATACTACATGACCAATCTTCTGTCCACATAATACCTCCATTTCCATCTCCCTTATCAAAATGTCCAGAATTACTTGTACTAGAAATAGTTAAAATACCTGTAGAAGCATTATAAGAACTTCCTATTTTTATTCGTTGTATTCCACTACCACCCTGCTTACCAATATTCTCCACTATGCTTTCTATAGAATCTGTTTCTTCTGTTTGTACACCTTTATTGGTTAATGCTTCTGCAATTTGTTTTTTAAAATCTTGAAATTCTTGCTTTAAATTATCAAATATTATGTATTACTTTTTGGTTAACATCAATATTCTTCTTTATTATTTTCTACCAATTTTTTCATTTTATAATTTACTTTATGTAATTTTATTTTTATACTTATATTTTATTTTTTCCCAGTATTTTCAAATTTCATGAAGATTTTCTTATTTCGATTGACTTTTTCTCTATTTTTTTATATAAATAATAAGATAATAAAGGAGGATTCTATAACATGGAGGACAATAAAAATTCTCAAATAGAAACAGAAGAGCAAGAAATTAAAACTACTAGCAAAAAAGTAACTATTTTTAATTTTATTTTGATTGCAGTTATTTTTATTGGTTTATTAATTTATATGTTTATGGTAGATGGTATAGATAATATTATTTTAGTATTACAACAAGTAGATTACACTTGGGTATGCTGGGGACTTCTTGCTCTACTTGGACTTTGGTTTTGCGACACTATGTGCTTACATATTCCACTAAAAAAATTTTATCCCGCTCAAAAATTTACAAATTCTATTAAAGTAAATATGATAGGACAGTTATTTAATAATGTAACTCCATTTTCCTCTGGTGGACAGCCAATGCAGGCTTATGCTCTTACCAAAACAGGAAAAAGAGCTAGTGAATCAATGTCTATTTTAACTATGAAATTCATTGTAACACAATTAGCTTTATTAATTTTTACAGTTATTGTTGTATTATGGGAATTACCCTTTTTTCTGAATTTATTCCAAGATTTTCTATGGGTCGCTATTTTAGGATTTGTTGCTAATATTGTTTTAGTAGTGGTTATTGTATTTGCTGGAATTTACCCGAAACTCATTATTATAATTACTTTACCATGGGTAAAACTTTTGGCAAAATTAAAAATAATAAAAGATTTTAATAAAGCGAAAGAAAAAGTAACTAATAGCATTATTCATTTTAGTAATCAATTTAAATTTATCTTTACCCAGAAGCAAATTCTTCTTCAAATTTTTATATGGGCAACTCTGCAAAGTTTATGCTATTATGCCATTACTTATATGGTATATCGTGCTTTTGGTAATTCTGGGATTAACTATTGGCAAATTATTCCGGCACAAGCCTTTTTATTAATGATTATGACCATTACTCCTACTCCTGGTGCTGGTCTTGGTGCAGAAGGTGGATTTTTACTTATCTTTCAATCTATTTTTAAAACTGGAACTATCAATTTAGCCATCTTATTTTGGCGTATTTATACTTTCTACCTTCCTATTATAGTAGGAGCCTTATTCTTAATTCCTATAAAAAAATCTAATTTCGTTAAACAAGAAAAAAAGTAGTGATATTATTACTACTTTTTCTTTTCTATTATACTATTCTTTTGTTTTATAATATTGTAAATAATTGTACATATAATGGACATTCTAGTCGATTTACTATAGCTGTTATCGTATTTGTACTCCAATTTATATTTCCTTAGTATAATTAGTACAATGATGGTTACTGCCAAAGCCACCATTGTAATTCCTTTTTCTGTAATCATTCCCTTTTCTCCTCTTTTTATGTTTTTTACTTCTAAGACTCGATTCTTATATTTTATTTTCTATTTATTCCTTTTATTTTGCAATTTATTTTATGTAATTTATTTATCGTTTTTATAGTTCTTAATGTCAAAAAATAACAATCTATAGATAAAGACTGCTACTTTCTTTTAAAAAATTATTCTATTTAAATTATTATTGTATTTGTACATTTAAATTGGCATTTACAACTCTAGTATATCCTGCATATATGTAAAGAGAAAGTTTACTATAATTAGATATATCATAAGATATATTAATACTAGAATTATTTCTTATTGTATCTGAAATAACCTTATCATCTGCTAAAATTTGAAAAGAACCTCCATCTGATTGACTAGAAAAACTACCTGTAACTGTTATTGTACTGTAATTTTCTATATTTAAATTTTGTATTGGATAAGCTGCTGCTCCCGATGGTATATTTGGTGCTGTTGTCATTGCTATTGTAAAAGTCAAAGCATTCCCACTTTTTCCAGCTTCGTAACCTTCATTATATCCTACATCATATCCCTTATTTGTTCCTGTTACTAATTGTCCTTTTATATAAGCTGTTTTTCCTTCTAGTATATCTGACTCCGATGCTGTGGCATCTTTTGTTCTTTCTTCTAATATTTTTGCTATATTCTCTGACATAGTTTCTGCTGTATCTGTTTCGGACGTTGCTACTCCCTCATTAGTTATGGCTGTTGCTATTATTTTTTTGAAATTTTCTAATTTTTCTATAGCATCTCCCATAGAATCATCAAAAATTCCTTCTCCTGCATTTACTAATTCTCCATATAAATTATTTAATTGTTTTTCTTCCTCTATTTGTGCTAGTTCTATATTTTCTTTGGCTTTTTGTGCCATTGTAATAATTCCATTCTCTCCTACTAGCATATTGATACTTACTCCTGCTAGTATAATTAGTACAATGATGGTTACTGCTAACGTTATCATAGTAATTCCATTCTCTTTTTTCATTCTTGTCCTCTCCTTTTTCTTATGTTTTTTATCCTCTATACTTTTATTATATATTACCTTTCGGTTAATTTCAATATACCTTTTTATTATTTTCTACTTATTCTTGTCTTATAGCAATCTATTTTATGTAATTTTCTATTTATAATCACACTTTTATTAAGAAAATAAAAAAGTAGCCGTCTTCTTTCGAAATTTTGCTACTTTTTTATTTTATATATTTTCATAGTGTGTCCATAAACTAATAATCTTAACTATTTTTTCTTCCTCATAAACTTGATAGATTAATCTATGTTTTATATTTATTCTTCTGGAATATAGTCCCTGTAAAACACCTACTAATTTTTCATATGGTGGTGGAGTTTGGAATGGATTATTCTTTATAACTTCTATTAGCGCTAATGCTTTTTTATCTAAATGATTAGATTTCAATTTTGGTATATCTTTTGTTGCCATTTTTGTATAAATTACTTTATACATTACCATTCCACCTCTTCTTCTGAAATACAATTTTCTATTTTTTCTTCTTTTCCTTTTATTAATTTTTCTTTCATGCCTTGTATATTTAATAAATTCACAGTTTCTATTAATCCATTGTAATCTTCTTCAGACAATACGATTGCATTTCCATTTTTCGTAGAAACGTTAATTGGTTCATTATACTTTATAGTTGTTTCTAATAATTCATAAATATCTTTTCTAAAATTTGTGATATTTGTGTTTGTCATAGCATAACACCTCCTATATCATTAGTATAACGTACGTTTTTACGTTTGTCAATATTTTTATTTTAGAAAAGCACTAAAAGGATTAAGTTTTTTCTTAATTTTTAGTGCTTTTTATATATTTTTATTCCTTTGCCCTAAGCTTCTTCTGGTGCTTCCACTGGACATATATTCGCACAGTTTCCACAGCTAATGCATTGTTCTGGATCAATTACATATCTATCATCTCCCTCAGAAATACACCCAACTGGACATTCTGCTGCACAAGCTCCACATTTAATACATTTTTCTGTTATTTTATATGCCATTTCTATCACCACCTTTCCATGTCACGTTTATTTTTATGTTATTTTTCTTGTTGCTATTCTATTTTCTCTTCTATTTTTTATTTTATTGTTATTCTATTTCATCTTCTATTCTTGCATCTTTTTCTATTTTCTCTAGTTTTTCCAATTCTTCTAACTCTTGCATATGCTCTTTTTCCTCTGGATCTACTATTTCCTCTTCTTCTATATTTTTGATAATACTTACTTCTCCAGAATCGTACTTTTTATAGTAAAAATCTCCTGAATCATCTTTCAACTTTACTCTCAATTTTTCTTTTAATGTCTCTACATTTTCTACTACTCCTTCTCCATCCGGTGTTTTTACAATAGCTCCTATTTTAGGAAGTTTCTTTAATTTTTCTTCGTATACTTCTTGTTCATATTTCAAACAACACATTAATCTTCCACAATTTCCTGAAATTTTCGTTGGATTTAAGGATAGATTTTGTTCTTTTGCCATTTTTATAGAAACAGTTTCAAAATTTCCTAAAAAAGAGCAACAACAAAGTTCTCTTCCACATACACCATTTCCACCAATTCTTTTTACTTCATCTCTTACTCCTATTTGTCTTAACTCTATTCTAGTTCTAAAAATAGCTGCTAAGTCTTTTACCAATTCTCTAAAATCAATTCTTCCATCTGCCGTAAAATAAAATAGAACTTTACTATTATCAAATTTAAATTCCACATCAATTAATGTCATATCTAATTTATGCTCTTCAATCTTTTTCTTACATATAGCAAACGCTTCTTTTTCTTTTCTCTTATTTTCTCCATAATGCTTTTTATCTTTGTAGTTGGCAACACGAAGCACTTTTTTTAGAGGTTTTATAATTTTATCTTCTGGCATCTGTCTATTCGCAATTACTACTTCTCCATATTCTTCTCCCTGCAAAGTTTCTACAATTACGAAATCTTTTGTGCTAACTTTTAAATGCCCCGGATCAAAAAAATAAATTTTTCCCGGCTTTTTAAATCTAACACCTATTATATTTTTCATTTACTTCCTCCCATACTCTTATCCATAAATAATCTATTGCCATATCATAATTACTATTTGCTAGTATTCTTTGTTTCGTATCCTCTACATAATGAATTGCATTAATTTTAGCTCTATCTTTTGACTTATACAATATTACTAGCATATAATCCAACAACTCTAGTATATTATCTTTTTCTTTATGCAAAAACTCACTTTCTTTTAACGAACTCAATAAATCTTGCTTATCTAAATTTTGTATCATTCCTTCTATTTGACGATATTGTGCTAGTAATTCTTGCACACCAATTGCTTTTCCTATGCTCCCTGCACAAACAGTTAACTCATTTTCAGATAATTCCATAGAAAAGTTTTTTTGCATATATTTTTTTATTTTTTCCATTTCTATTGGTAAAAAAGGAATCTTAATACATCTAGATTTAATAGTATTCAATAGTTTGTTTTCATTACTTGTCACCAATATCATTCTTGCGTACATAGGTGGTTCTTCTAATGTTTTTAGCAAACTGTTTTGTGCCTCTCTCGTCATTGTATCTGCATCCTTTAGGATATATATTTTAAAATTTGATTGAATTGGTTTTTCTGCTATTTTTTCTTGCATATAGCGAATTTGTTCAATTTTAATAGCTTTTCCGTCTGGTTCTATCTGCATAAAATCTGGATGGTTGTTTTCTGCAAAGCTCCTACAAGACCTACACTTACCACATGGCATTTCTTTCTGCTCTTCACATAATAGTGTTTTGGCAAATTCTCTGGCAAAAAGTGTTTTTCCAATTCCCTCTATTCCAGAAAATAAATAACTATGCGCTACTTTTTGATTTTTTACCATATTTTTCAATGTCTCTTTTACCTTATCGTTTCCGATTAGTTCCTCCATTTTGCTTTTTCACTCCTTTGCAGCACATCCTTTATTTTACTTCTCCCCATAAATCTAATGGCCAGAAACGTATCCATACTTTACTTTCTATTTTGTCTAATGGAATACATCCAAAACTTCTACAATCCGAACTTTGCTGTCTATTATCTCCCATAGCAAATACACAATCTTCTGGTACTGTAAATTCTGTTAAATATGGATTTTTGCTATCTGTTGTTACTCCTTCTTGCAGATAATCTTCCTCCAAAAGCTCTCCATTGATATATACTTTTCCTTCTTCTATTTTTACTTGTTCTCCTGGGAGAGCAATCACTCTTTTGATATAGCTTTTCTTTCCTATTTCTAACACATAATAGGAAAAACTAGAGAAAATGTTAGTTGGCTCATTTTCATATTCTGCTCTTACAGAACTAGCATAAGAATTGCTAGGCGCCTCAAAAGTAATAATATCTCCTCTTTGAGGTACTTCATGGAATGTTCTTATCATTCTATTTAAAATTAGTCTTTGCCCTTGTTTCAATGTAGGATACATAGATGGTTGTTGTACCACAGTTGGTGTTCCTATATAAAAACGAATGAGTAACGCTAGCACAATTGCAATAGCAAAACAGGCAATCCATTCTAATATATTTTTGGTTTTATCACTCATTTTTATCATGAATAAAGTCTCTTCCTCTCTTTTTTATCTATCTACCATTATACACAATTTTTGTGCATATGTCTACCATTATTTTGTTGGAATACGAATAACTACCTCTGTTCCTTTTCCTTTTTCACTCTTAATATCAATACTTCCATGATTTTGGTTTAAAATTTCTTTTGCAATGGATAATCCTAAACCGCTTCCTCCCATCTCTCTCGTTCTTGCTTTATCTACACGATAGAATCTCTCAAAAATACGATTCAAATCTTCTTCTGGAATTCCTATTCCATTATCAATCACTTTAATATATGCATCATTATATACAAAACCTACATATATTTTAATAATACCTCCTTCTGGTGTGTATTTAATACTATTCGTTAATATATTAAGTATTACTCTTTCTATACCATCTTTATTGGCATATACTGGAGGAACATTCGCGGTAACAAAACATTCTACATGGTGATTTTTTCGATTAATTTCTAACTGTAGCTTTTCTTGGCACCTTTTTACTAGATTTCCTAAATCAAATTTTTCTCTTTCTTGTTTTACTTTGTTATTATCATAACGAGAAAGCGTTAATAAGTCGGATACTAATTTTGCCATTCTTCTTGCTTCTCCTGCAATTACCTTTAAAAATCTTTCCTGCGTTTCTTTGTCATATTCTCCTTCTAATAAAGTATCTGCATATCCCATAATCGAAGTAATTGGTGTTTTTAGTTCGTGAGATACATCGGCAACAAATTCTTTTCTCATATTATCTAATTTTACATGTTCTGTAATATCTTGTATCACTGCCATAACTCCTGAAGGTCTATCTTTTTCATCCTTAAAAGAAGCAAATAAAATATTCAAATATTTATCTCCCACACGAATACGCTGTTCCGAAGATGTCCAATCTTCTAGATAGATGGTTTTTTCTAAATTAATATCTATATGTAATTTTTTAAATATTTTATCAAAAGAATTATCATTTTGTGTTAATTGTAGCATTTCTGTAGCAGCAGGATTAATATGCGTAATTTCTCCTTCCATATTAAAAGCAATAATACCATCTGTCATGTGTAATAGAATGGTTTCAATTTGCTTTTTTTGTCTTTGCACTTCGTTTAAATTTTCTTGCATTTCATTAGATATTCTATCAAAAGCATTGGTAATTTCATCTACTTCTTTTTTCTTTTTAATATCTTTTTTATTTTGTTTTTCCTCTCCCTCTATAATGTTAGGTGCTGCCTTTATCATTTTTGAAAGTGGCTTTAAAATAGACTGAGACATAAATAAGCTAATAATAATAGAAGCTATACCATATAATAGTAGTAATATAATTGTTATCATTCCTATATTATTTATTTGCATTTCTATTTGTGATGCTTGTATTACATTTTGTGCCATTACTTGTTCGGATAGCATCTCTTTCATGTTAACAATTCCTAAAATTCCCATGCCTAAAATAAGACAAATACCTAAAATAGAAAATAGCAAAATAATTTTAAATTGTACATTTTTTAACATAGTATTTCCCTTCTCTTCTATAAAAATATGCCCTTATAGGATCTCCTAAAAGGCATATTCTTTCTTCTTTATTTTATTTGGAAGCTATATAATAACCAACGCCTCTTTTTGTAATTAAAATTTTAGGATTAGACGTATCTTTTTCTATTTTTTCTCTTATTCTTCTAACTGTTACATCTACTGTTCTTATATCTCCATAATATTCGTATCCCCATACTTTTTCTAGTAATACTTCTCTCGTTACTACTTGTCCTGGTTGATTTGCTAAATATTTTAATACTTCAAATTCTCTTAATGTTAAATCGATTATTTCTCCTCTTACTTTTACCTCAAATCTATTTAGATCTAAACTTAAATCTCCCACTACAATAGTGTTTGCTTTTGTCCCCTCTTGCTTTCCTTCTTCTTTTTGGTCCTTCTCTGCTTTTGCAGTAATTTCGGCTTTACGTAAGTTGGCCTTTACTCTTGCTATGAGTTCTCTTACGCTAAAAGGTTTCGTAATGTAATCATCTGCTCCTAATTCTAAACCTAATATTTTATCTATTTCCTCATCTTTAGCAGATATCATTAGTATAGGAATATTTAAAGTTTGACGAATTCTTTTACACACAGCCAAACCATCCATTTTGGGTAGCATTATATCTAATAAAACTAAATTTGGTTTTTGATTCAAAGCAATTTCCACAGCTTTTTCTCCATCATTTGCTTCCAATGTTTTATATCCTTCTTTTTCCAAATTATAACGAAGCATATCAACGATGGTTTGCTCATCATCTACAATTAATACTACTTTTTTATTTTCTTCATTTTCATTCATAGAAAGTTCACCCTTTCTGTTGTGACCTATCACTTGTACTATTTATATCATATTCTCAGCTTTAACACAAGTGTTTTTTCTCAAAAAGAGAGTGAACTTTAGTGACATTTCCTATGTCGTCATGTAAAAATAATAATAACTTTTACTATTGATAAGAAAATTAAAAATTATAAAATAAAAAAGCCAATAATTCAATTATTGACTTTTTTAACTTAAATCCATTGGAAATACTCCCAAGGTTTATTAAAAATTATCCTTCGATATCAGCAACTACACCTGAACCTACTGTACGTCCACCTTCACGGATAGCGAATCTTAATCCTTTTTCAATAGCGATTGGAGTAATTAATTCAACTTCCATGTCTACGTTATCACCAGGCATAACCATTTCTGTTCCTGCTGGTAATTTGATAACACCTGTAACGTCTGTTGTTCTGAAATAGAATTGTGGTCTATATCCATCGAAGAATGGTGTATGACGTCCACCTTCTTCTTTTGTTAGAACGTATACTTGTGCTTTGAATTTTGTATGTGGATGTATTGTTCCTGGTTTTGCAAGTACTTGACCTCTTTCGATGTCTTTTCTATCAATACCTCTTAATAATACACCAATGTTGTCTCCAGCTTCTGCTTTGTCTAGTAATTTTCTAAACATTTCAACACCTGTTACAACACTCTTATTAATTGGTTTAATACCAACGATTTCAACTTCGTCTTGTAGTTTAACTTCTCCTCTTTCTACTCTACCTGTAGCAACTGTTCCACGTCCAGTAATAGTAAATACGTCTTCTACTGGCATTAAGAATGGTTGATCTATTGGTCTTTCAGGAGTTGGGATGTAGCTGTCTACTGCATCCATTAATTCTTTCATGCATTGATATTCTGGTGCATTTGGATCTGTAGATGTAGACTCTAATACTTTTAGAGAAGATCCTTTTATTACTGGAATTTCGTCTCCTGGGAAACCATATTCTGTTAATAGGTCTCTAACTTCCATTTCAACTAATTCTAATAATTCTGCATCGTCTACCATATCACATTTATTTAGGTATACAACGATGTATTTAACACCAACTTGTCTTGCAAGTAAGATATGCTCTCTTGTTTGAGGCATTGGTCCATCTGCTGCAGAAACAACTAAGATTGCACCATCCATTTGTGCTGCACCTGTAATCATGTTCTTTACATAGTCTGCGTGACCTGGGCAGTCTACGTGTGCATAGTGTCTGTTGTCTGTTTCATACTCTACGTGAGCTGTGTTAATTGTAATTCCTCTTGCTTTTTCTTCTGGAGCACCGTCGATTTGATCGTATGCTTCATATTTTGCTTTTCCTAATAAACTTAAATATTTTGTAATAGCAGCTGTTGTTGTTGTTTTACCATGGTCAACATGTCCGATTGTACCAATGTTAACGTGTGGTTTCGTTCTTTCAAATTTCTCCTTTGCCATTTGAAAATTCCTCCTTTTAAATTTGATTTAGAAAGTAAAGATTTTTTCTTTATTTCTAATTTCTCTTTTATTTTTAAAATTAATAACTAATTTTATGCACTTGCATTTTATAACATTTCTGCAAAAAATGCAAGTACTTTTCTTATTTAATCTTGTTTTTTTGCTCTAGAAGCTACAATTTGATCTAATACAGATTTTGGCACTTCCTCATAATGAGAAGGTTCCATGCTATAAGTTCCTCTACCTTGTGTTTTAGAACGTAAGTCTGTTGCATAACCAAACATTTCAGATAATGGAATAAATCCACGAATAATTTGGCTACCACTTCTTGCTTCCATTCCTTCCATTCTTCCACGTCTTGAGTTAATATCTCCTATAACATCTCCCATGTATTCTTCTGGAACTGTTACTTCTACTCTCATAATTGGCTCTAATAATACAGATTTTGCTTGTTTACATCCTTCTTTGAATGCCATAGAACCTGCAATTTTGAACGCCATTTCTGAAGAGTCAACTTCATGGTAAGAACCATCTACTAATGTTGCTTTGAAGTCGATTACTGGATATCCTGCAAGAATACCACTTTCAGCAGCTTCTCTTACACCATCTTCAATTGGTTTGATATATTCTTTTGGAACAACACCACCAACGATTTTGCTCTCAAATTCTATACCTTTACCTGGCTCTAATGGTTCTAGCTCTAGCCATACATCACCATATTGTCCACGTCCACCAGATTGACGAATGAATTTTCCTTGTACTTTTACTTTATTTCTAATTGTTTCTTTATAAGAAACTTGTGGTTTACCTACACTACATTCTACTTTAAACTCTCTTTTTAATCTGTCTACGATAATGTCTAAGTGTAGCTCACCCATACCTGCAATAATAGTTTGACCTGTTTCATGGTCTGTCCATGTTTTGAAAGTTGGATCTTCCTCTGCTAATTTTGCAAGAGCAACTCCCATTTTTTCGCTATTTGCTTTATCTTTTGGCTCAATAGCGATATCAATAACAGGCTCTGGGAATTCCATAGATTCTAAGATAACTGGATGTGCTGGATCACAAAGTGTATCTCCTGTAGATACTTCTTTTAATCCTACTGCTGCTGCAATATCTCCAGCATATACTTTTTCTATATCTTGTCTATGGTTTGCGTGCATAAGCAATATTCTTCCTATTCTATCTTTCTTATCTTTGTTAGCATTTAGAATAGTAGAACCTGCATCTAATGTTCCAGAATATACTCTGAAGAAACATAATTTTCCAACGAATGGGTCTGTTGCAATTTTAAATGCTAATGCTGAAAAAGGTTCGTTATCGTCTGTTTTTCTTTCTACTTCGTTACCTTCTGGGTCAACACCTTTAATATGTGGAATATCGATTGGTGATGGCATATAGTATACGATTGCATTTAATAATTCTTGCACACCTTTATTTTTGTAAGAAGAACCACAGGTTACAGGAACGATAGTGTTATCTATAGTACCTTTTCTTAAACCTTTATTGATTTCTTCCTCTGTTAATTCTTCTCCCTCTAAGTATTTCATCATTAATTCGTCATCTTGTTCTGCTGCTGCTTCCACCATTGCTGCTCTATATTTTTCTGCATCAGCTTTCATATCTTCTGGAATTTCACATTCTTCGATTTCTTTTCCTAAATCGTCTTTATGAATAAATGCTTTCATTTTAATTAAGTCTACAATTCCTTTGAAATTATCTTCTGAACCAATTGGTAGTTGTACTGGAACTGCATTAGCATTTAATCTTTCTTTCATTTGCTCTACACATGCATAAAAATCAGCACCTGTAATGTCCATCTTATTAACATATGCCATTCTTGGTACTTTGTATTTATCTGCTTGTCTCCAAACAGTTTCGGATTGTGGTTGTACTCCACCTTTTGCTGCAAGTACAAGCACTGCACCATCTAGTACTCTTAGAGATCTTTCTACCTCTACAGTGAAGTCTACGTGACCTGGTGTATCAATAATGTTAATTCTATGATTTAACCATTGACAAGTAGTAGCTGCAGATGTAATAGTGATTCCTCTTTCTTGCTCTTGTACCATCCAGTCCATGGTAGCTTCTCCCTCATGAACCTCTCCTATTTTATGAGTTCTACCAGTATAGAATAGAATTCTCTCTGTAGTAGTAGTTTTTCCTGCATCTATGTGAGCCATAATTCCTATATTTCTTGTTCTCTCTAAAGGAAACTCTCTTCCTGCCATTTTTCTATTTTCCCCCTCTCATAAGCTTACTCTTACGATTTTTTTATGGATAAAAGGTATTATTGCAAAACAATACCTTTTTATTTTACCATTTATAATGAGCAAATGCTTTATTTGCTTCTGCCATTCTATGCATATCTTCTTTCTTTTTGAATGCTCCACCATTTCCAGTACGCGCATCTAGGATTTCGTTTGCTAATTTTTCTGCCATTGTTTTTTCATGTCTATTTCTAGCATAAACAACTAGCCATCTTAATCCTAATGTTTGTCTTCTTTCTGGTCTAATCTCTAATGGTACTTGGTAAGTTGCACCACCTACTCTTCTTGCTTTTACTTCAAGAACTGGCATTACATTATTAAGTGCTTCTTCAAATACTTCTAGTGGATCTTTTTGCTCTTTTTCTTTGATGATGTCAAATGCATCATACACTATTTTTTGAGCTACTGTTTTTTTACCGTCTAGCATAATGTTATTTACAAGCTTTGTTACAAGTTTGCTATTATACATTGGATCTGCTATAACGTCTCTTTTTGCTACATATCCTCTTCTTGGCACTATTCTTCCCTCCTTTTTATTATGATTTTGTTATTAAAAAATAACAAATAGGTACTCTGAAAAGCTTTGCTTTTCCGTATAGTGCGTATAATCTATTCTAAATTTAAGTACCTTAAATTAGTAATTTCTTATATGCACTAAGCTTCTTTGGGCAAATTCCTATTTCTTTGGACGTTTTGCTCCATATTTTGATCTTGCTTTCATTCTGTCTTTTACACCTGCTGTATCTAATGTTCCTCTTATAATATGGTAACGAACACCTGGTAGGTCTTTTACCCTTCCTCCTCTAATTAGAACAACACTATGCTCTTGCAAATTGTGTCCAATTCCTGGGATATAAGAAGTTACTTCATAACCATTAGAAAGTCTAACTCTGGCAACTTTTCTTAATGCTGAGTTTGGTTTCTTTGGTGTTACTGTTTTTACTACGGTACATACACCTCTTTTTTGTGGAGATCTTCTATTGGTTTGTCTTTTTTTCATAGAATTGTATCCATGTTGTAAAGCTGGTGCTGTAGATTTTGTAGTTGCAGTATGTCTTCCTTTTCTTACTAATTGATTAATGGTTGGCACTTAAATTTCACCTCCTAAAATAAAATATACCGCTAATGTCATTGCCTATTCCAGCAATTTACATTAACGGTAATTATTGTATCATTTTTTGTTAGTTATGTCAATGGGTTTTTCTTATTTTTCTTCTCTTGCTGATTCACTATCTTTTACTTTAGCTTTTGCTGCTTCATCTGCTCTTTCCATTGCTTTATTATGATCAACAGTTTGTTTGTATTGTTCCATTTTCTCGCCTCTTTGACTGCTTCTTAATGCTTTTTTATAATCTTTTGGGTCTATGGATTTCCAGTAACCTGCATTTACTCTATCGTCTAAGCTGTCTGTTTTATGTTTTTCTTTACCATCAGAAAGTCTTTCCACTTTTTTGCTTCCTGGTAATGGAATGGATTTTATTTTTCTTGCTATGTTATCCCACATTTCGAAGACTGATACTTTAAATCCTTTCTTTACAGTTGCAATTCCCTTTTTCTTAGCATTATTCGCTGTACTTAATAACTCTTCTCTATCTGCTACATCTATCTTAGGTTGTTTGGTTTTCTTGTTTTTATCAAATAACCCTTTTAAGTTGTATTCTATATCAATTTGGCTTTTTTCCATTTCATTTTGTCTATCTTTTGGAGACTTACCTATTTCTACCATCATCTTGTAGTATTCATTTGCTTTATTGGTTCCAAATTGTCTGTCATACATTCTTAATACTTCTAGAACATTTATATCTACATTCTTTAAATCCTCAAGAGTTTTTCCAGCTTTTTCAGCTAGTCTTTCTTTATCAAAACGTAAATCACTTCTTTTAATATACCATTCTTCTTCTGTATTCACATTTCTAACTAAATATTTATCTTGCTCTGCACTGTATAAAACTCTAACAGAGTCATTAGTTGCACTTGTTGATGATTCTTTTCCTTCTGGTTGTTTTCCACTTGTTGGTGGCTCCTTCCCTTCTGGTTGTTTTCCAC